>DASPSK010000225.1:0-7430 GCA_035623975.1 Acidimicrobiales bacterium
TACGAACAGGGCATCTCCGGCATGCGGTTCTCCGTCTCGGACACGGCCGAGTACGGGGACATGACGAGAGGGCCGAGGATCATCGACGATCACGTCCGAGCCGCCATGGGGGCGATCCTGCAGGAGATCCGAGACGGACGCTTCGCGGCCGAGTGGGTGGCCGAGAACGCCAACGGACGGCCCCTCTACAACGAGCTCCGCGAGAAGGGCCGCCAGCACCAGATCGAGCAGGTGGGCGCGCAGCTGCGGGCGATGATGCCGTTCGTCTCCGCCGGGCGCCAGCGGCTCGAGGACATCTCCGGAGGCTGACGGGCCCGCCCGCCCGGTCAGGCGAGGGCGGGCGGCAATCACCGGAGGAGCAGCGGCCACGTGTAGCCTCGACGGATGAGTCGGAGATGACGATTCCGGAGATGACACGCCGCCAGGAGCTCGCCCCGGAGCACGCGGCACCCGTGCTCGTCGTCGACTTCGGCGCCCAGTACGCCCAGCTGATCGCCCGGCGCGTGCGGGAGGCCCGTGTCTACAGCGAGATCGTCCCCCATTCGATGCCCGTCGAAGAGATGCTGGCCAAGCAACCGGCGGCGATCATCCTGTCGGGCGGACCTGCGAGCATCTACGAGGAAGGGGCTCCCCGCGTCGATCGGGCTCTGCTCGAGTCCGGCGTCCCGGTGCTCGGGGTCTGTTACGGCTTCCACGCCATGGCTGACGCCCTCGGAGGCACCGTCGCCCGCACCGACACGGCCGAGTTCGGCCGGACCGAGGTCACCGTCTCGCCGGAAGCGTGCTTGTTCGCCGGCCAGCCGGGCACACAGCTCGTGTGGATGTCGCACCGGGACGTCGTCTTGGCGGCGCCGCCCGGCTTCGAGGTGACGGCCGCCTCGCCGTCGGCGAGGGTGACGGCCTTCGAACGACCCGACGCCCACCTCTTCGGCGTCCAGTGGCACCCCGAGGTGGTGCACACGGTCTACGGGCAGGAGGTGCTGGAGCGCTTCCTCTATGCGGGGGCGGGCATCGAGCCCTCGTGGACCCCAGCCTCCATCATCCGCGAGACGGTGGCCGCCATCCGCGACGAGGTCGGCGATCACCACGTCATCTGCGGCCTCTCGGGAGGCGTCGACTCGGCCGTGGCGGCTGCGCTCGTACACGAGGCCGTGGGCGATCAGCTCACCTGCGTGTTCGTCGACCACGGGCTGTTGCGCGAGGGCGAGCGCGAGCAGGTGGAACAGGACTACGTCGCCGCCACGGGGATCCGCCTCAAGACCCTCGATGCCCGCGCTCGCTTCCTCGAAGCCCTTGCCGGCGTGAGCGATCCAGAGGCGAAGCGCAAGATCGTCGGTCGCGAGTTCATCGCCGCCTTCGAGGAGGCCGCCGCCGAAGTCGTGGTGGAACAGGGAAGCGACTCGGTCGAGTTCCTCGTGCAGGGCACGCTCTACCCCGATGTGGTCGAGTCCGGGGGAGGGTCGGGGACGGCGGTCATCAAGAGCCACCACAACGTGGGCGGCCTGCCCGCGGATCTGCGCTTCGCCCTCATCGAACCGCTCAGATCGCTCTTCAAGGACGAGGTTCGCCAGTTAGGCCTCGAGCTCGGCTTGCCCGAGGCCATCGTCTGGCGACACCCGTTCCCAGGTCCCGGGCTGGCGATCCGCATCCTCGGCGAGGTGACGGCGGAGCGCCTCATCATCCTGCGCCGAGCCGACGCCATCGTGAGAGAGGAGATGGCTTCTGCCGGCCTCGAGCGCAGCGTCTGGCAGTTCCCCGTCATCCTGCTGGCCGACGTGCGCTCGGTCGGCGTGCAGGGCGACGGCCGCACGTACGGCCACCCGGTCGTGCTTCGCCCCGTGAGCAGCGAGGACGCCATGACGGCCGACTGGTACCGGCTGCCGGAGGAGGTGCTCGCCCGCATCTCGACCCGGATCACGAACGAGGTGGAGGAGGTCAACCGGGTCGTGCTGGACGTGACGAGCAAGCCGCCCGGCTCGATCGAGTGGGAGTAGGCGCTTTATTCAGGCGAGCGAGGCGACGACGTAGTCGATGCAGGCCGTGAGCGCCTCGACGTCCTCGGGGTCGATCGCCGGGAACATGGCGATACGCAACTGGTTGCGGCCGAGTTTGCGGTAGGGCTCGGTGTCGACGATGCCGTTGGCGCGAAGGATCCTCGCCACGCCGAGGGCGTCGATCGTCTCGTCGAAGTCGATCGTGCCCACGACCCGAGAGCGGTCGGCGGGCCTGGTCACAAAGGGGGTTGCAAAGGCGGATCGGTCGGCCCAGCCGTAGAGGATCTCCGCCGAGCGGTCGCAGCGAGAGGCGGCGAACTCGAGGCCTCCGTTCTCGTTCATCCACTCGAGCTGGGTAGCCAGGAGATGCAGCGTGGCGAGGGCGGGAGTGTTGTAGGTCTGCTCGAGGCGGGAGTTGTCGAGGGCTATCTGGAGATCGAGGGAGCTCGGGACCCAGCGTTCGGCCGTCGTCTTGCCGATGCGGTCGACGGCCGCCGGCGAGACGGCAGCGCACCAGAGCCCGCCATCGGAGCCAAAGCACTTTTGCGGGGCGAAGTAGTAGCAGTCGAATTGCGCCGGATCGACCCGCAGCCCGCCGGCAGCCGAGGTGGCGTCCACGAGCACGAGGCCGGCGGCGGCCGTGCCATCTGAGGCGAGGGGGCGCCGGATGGGCATTTGCACTCCGGTGGAGGTCTCGTTGTGGGTGAGGGCGTAGGCATCGATCGCCGCGCTGGCTCTTGCCTCCGGGTGCGTTCCCGGCTCGCTGAGGATCACCTCGGGCTCGGCGAGGAAGGGAGCCGACCGCGTGCAGCTGGCGAATTTGGAGGAGAATTCGCCGAAGGCGAGGTGCTGGCTCTGGCGCTCGATCAGGCAGAACGCCGCGGCGTCCCAGTACATGGTCGTGCCACCGTTGCCGAGGATGATCTCGTAGCCGTCGGGCAGCGAGAGCAGGGCGGAGAGCCCCGCCCGGACGTCCCCGACGACCGCCTTCACCGTCGCCCGGCGGTGGCTCGTGCCGAGGAAGGCGGGAGCCGCCGAGGCGAGGCGGGCGACGGCTTCCGGACGCACTTTGGACGGTCCCGAGCCGAAACGACCATCTCTCGGCTTCAAGTCATGCGGGATCGTGATGTCGGGCATCCCCCAGCATGGCAGGCAGCTCCGCCCGGGCTCACATCGGGCAGCTCGCGCCGTGTGCTCGCGCGGGCGGATCCTCTCCCCCGCGGCCATGTGCCAGCATGGTTTCATGGCCCCCACGACCGAGGTGTCGACCCGCTCGCCCCGCATCTCCCGCCGCATCGGCGCCGTCACTCCCTCTGCCACGCTCGCCATCGACGCCAAAGCCAAGGCACTCAAGGCGGCCGGCGTCGACGTCGTCGGTTTCGGCGCCGGCGAGCCTGACTTCCCGACGCCCGGACCCATCGTCGAGGCGGCCGTCGTCGCCTGCCGCGACCCGAAGAACCATCACTACACGCCGACTGCGGGCCTGCCCGAGCTACGGGAGGCGATCGCTGCCAAGACGCTGCGGGACTCGGGCTACGACGTGCAGGCAAGTCAGATCCTCGTGACCAACGGTGGCAAGCAGGCGGTCGCCAACACCTTCGAGACGCTCCTCGACCCTGGCGACGAGGTCCTCCTCCTCGCCCCGTACTGGACGACCTACCCCGAGACGATCATGCTCGGAGGCGGCGAGCCCGTCGTGGTGTCCACCGGCATCGAGTCGGGCTTCAAGGCCGACGTCGAGCAGCTGGAGGCGGCGGCGACCGATCGGACGAAGATCCTCCTGTTCGTCTCGCCCTCGAACCCGACCGGGGCGGTCTACTCCCGCCAAGCCATCGCCGACATCGGTCGCCTCGCCGCCGAGCGTGGCTGGTGGGTCGTGACCGACGAGATCTACGAGCACCTCGTCTACGGGAACGCCCAGCACCACTCGATGCCCGTGCTCGTGCCCGAGCTGCGCGACCAATGCGTGGTCGTCAACGGGTGCGCCAAGACCTACGCCATGACGGGTTGGCGGGTCGGCTGGATGATCGCCCCGCCGGACGTGACCGCGGCGGCCACCAACCTGCAGTCGCACACCACCTCGAACGTCAACAACGTCGCCCAGCGGGCCGCACTGGCGGCCGTGAGCGGGGATCTCTCCGCCGTGGTGCAGATGCGGGCTGCCTTCGACCGGCGCCGGAGGACCATCCACCGGCTCCTCAACGAGATCCCCGGCATCAGCTGTTTCGAGCCGGAGGGCGCCTTCTACGCCTTCCCGTCGCTCGAGGGCTTGCTGGGCCGCCAGCTGCACGGCCGCACCGCCAGTACGACCCTCGAGCTGGCCGAGATCATCCTCGAAGAGGCGAACGTCGCCTTCGTACCCGGAGAGGCCTTCGGGGCGCCGGGCTACGGGCGCTTCTCCTACGCCTTGTCGGACGAGGATCTCGAGCGCGGCATCGGCCGCATCGCCCGTCTCGTGGGCGAGTCGGCCGGAGGCTGAAGATGGGGCGCATCCTTGTCACCGAGACTCTCGCCGAGACCGGCCTCGACTCCATGCGGGCCGCCGGCCACCTGGTCGAGGTGCGGACCGGTCTCACGCCCGAGCAGCTCCTGGAGGCGATCCCCGGCGTGCAGGCCCTCGTCATCCGCTCCGCCACCCAGGTGACCGCCGAGGTGCTCGCGGCGGGCTGCGATCTCGTCGTCGTGGGACGCGCCGGCGTTGGCCTCGACAACGTCGACGTGGGAGCGGCCACCGATCGCGGCGTCATGGTGGTCAACGCCCCTGAGTCCAACATCCTCTCGGCAGCCGAGCATGCCCTCGCCCTCCTCCTCGCCCAGGCTCGCAACATCCCGCAGGCGCACGCCGCCCTCGTCGCCGGCCGCTGGGAGCGCTCCAAGTGGGAAGGCGTCGAGCTGCACGGCAAGACGCTCGGAATCCTCGGCCTCGGCCGCATCGGGGCGCTCGTCGCCCAGCGGGCGCACGCCTTCGGCATGCGCCTCGTCGCCCATGACCCCTACGTCTCAGAGGAGCGGGCGAGGAAGATGGGCGTGGAGCTGCTCGGCCTCGAAGATCTCGTCGCCCAGTCCGACTTCCTCACGATCCACCTGCCGAAGAACAAGGAGACCGCCGGCCTCCTCGGCAAAGAGCTCCTCGCCAAGGCCAAGCCGGGCATCCGGATCGTGAACGCCGCCCGCGGTGGCGTCCTCGACGAGGAGGCGCTAGCCGACGCCATCGAGTCCGGTCATGTCGGCGGCGCCGCCCTCGACGTCTTTGCGACCGAGCCGTGCACGTCGTCGCCGCTCTTCGAGCTGCCCAGCGTCGTCGTCACGCCTCATCTCGGCGCCAGCACGGAGGAGGCCCAGGACAAGGCCGGCGAGCAGATCGCCGAGCAGATCGTCCTCGCACTGGCGGGCGACTTCGTGCCCTACGCGGTGAACGTGGCCGCCCGCCCGGCTTCTGAGGCCGTGCGACCCTACCTCGGTCTGGCCGAGCGCCTCGGGCAGGTCATGGCCGCCCTCTGCGAGGGCCTGCCGGACACCATGGAGGTCGTCGTAGAAGGCGCCCTCTTCGGCGAGGACCTCGACATCCTCACGCTTGCAGCCCTGAAGGGGGTGCTCGCCGCCGGGAGCGACGAGCCCGTCTCCTACGTCAACGCCCCTCGGCTCGCCAGCCAACGTGGCCTGGACGTGAGGGAGATCTCCACGCCGGCGACGATTGAGTACGTCAATCTCATCACCCTGCGCAGCCGCCATCACGCCGTGGCGGGCACGCTCGCCGGCCGGAGCGCCACCGAGCGCATCGTCATGATCGACGATCACGGCGTGGAGCTGCCCTTCGCCGATAACCTCCTCGTCGTCCGCAACGACGACCGGCCTGGCATGATCGGGATCGTCGGGCTCGCCTGCGGTGAGGCGGGCGTCAGCATCTCGTCGATGGCCGTGGGCCAGACGGCGGGGGAGGCAACCACCGCCCTCATGGCCGTCGCCACCGACGTGCCCGTCCCCGACGACGTCATCCGGGCGCTGCGCGGCATCGACGGGATCCTTGACGTTCACCGTGTCCACGGCACGGCCGCGCTGGATCGCTGAACACCGAGGCCGGCGAGGGCGTCAGGCCGCTGGCCGGCGCGCCCCCGAGGGTGCGCCGCTCAGTGCGAGACACCCACTCGGCCACGCCGGAGCCTCACCTCCGGCACGACCTGCCGCCGGGCTCGTCGGGCGGGCACGGCCTCGGCCTCGGCGGGCGCCTCGGCGGGCGAGCTCCAGGCGCGGCGGCGCCCGAGGAGCACCGGGACGCCGATGATGAACGCCAGCATGACCCATAGGTAGGAGTCACCCACGACGAGCTCCCACACCTTCTCGTGCAGGCCCCAGTCACTGCTCGGCACCCACCAGATGGGTCCTGCCCAGAAGAAGAGGGCGACGCCGATCGCCCATCCTTTCCCGTTCACGGGGCGGTCGGGTGCGAGTGCCAGCCAGAGGATCGCCGGCACGGCCCACACCAGGTGGTGCGACCAGGTGATCGGTGAGACGACCAGCCCTGTCGTGGCGCACACGAGGACTCCCAGCATCGGCGACGACGTCCGGTAGGCCCAGGCGGCGATCACGAGGCCCATCAGGGCGATGGCGATGCTGAGAGGCACGAGGACGGACGTGGGCACGGGGCCGTGGGCGATCCGCATGGCGGCGCTCCTCAAGTTCTGGTCGGAGATGGACAGTAGGAAGCCCGCCCGCGCCGAGTCGAACATGTCCCGTGTCCAGAAGAGCCAGGAGGCGCGGGGGGAGACGACCGCACCCACGGCGCTGCAGGCGAGGAAGCTGCCGATGGCGACGCATCCGGCCCGGTACTGCCGGGTGAGGAAGAGGTAGGGCACGAAGATCAGCGGCGTGAGCTTGATGGCGCCGGCGATGCCGGTGAGGACGCCGCGGGGAAGCCGATCCGAGCGCGAGCCGAGATCAGCCACCACGAGGGCGGCGATGAGGATGTTGACCTGTCCGAGGTAGGCCGTCACGAGCACCGGGTCGAGCACCATGGCCGGGGCGAGCAGGAGGATGGCGCGGCGGCGGGCCTCGGCGGTCGGAGCCGTCGGACACACGCTGCGCAGGCTGACGTACAACAGCCAACCGAGCGCCCCGACACTGGCAAGTCCCCAGACAACCTGGGCCGACGTGCGGCTCAGCTGCGCGAGCGGAGCGAAGATGAGGGCGGCGAAGGGCGGGTAGGTGAAGTAGAGGTGGTCGGACGTGAGCGAGTACAGGTTCGGGCTGAGGAAGTGGGCGCCCCCCATGAGGTAGACGTCGATGTCGACCTGGTTGCCATGGAGGGCCAGTCCGAGCGCCAGGCCCACGGCGAAAGTCACGGACGCGATGCCGAGGAGGCGGGATGCTCTCGGGTCGAGCCGGTGAGGGCTACCGACGGTGGGAGACACGGCTCCCGAGGGCGCCTGCACCCGGTCA
>DASPSK010000227.1:0-5144 GCA_035623975.1 Acidimicrobiales bacterium
AACCTTCCAGGAGCACTCGGAGATGATCCTCAGATTCAACAGCCCAGTGCCGCCGTAGTGCGCCGTTCCTGAGCCCTTCGTGCCGAGCTCATCGACCGGGGCGTCACTGGCGACTTCACTGCCGCCCTGATTGACCTCGAGGATAAAGTTGCCGGACGGGCTGCACTTGTACGCCCAGGCGACGGTCCAGGGCGCGAGCGAGACGTGAAATGGGGCGGTCGTCACGATGCCAGATCCCGACTGTTTCAAGACGACCTGATGGGCAGGAACGGACACGATCGTCGTCGTCGTGGCAACCGTCGTGACCGTCGACACCGACGCATGGTGGTACACCTTCGACGCCACGATGCCGATGAGCGCGCCGAGGATGGCCAGGAACACGAGGCCGATGACACCGAGCCGGACATTGTTGTTCCGCTCCGACAGCGCTGGCGGAGGCGCCAGTCGGAGCTCCGGCGTACGGACCGCGGCGACCTGCTGCAGCTGCGACCGGTAGCTGCTCACCATGAGCTCGGTCAGCTCCTCGAGGGAGGTGTCCCTCACGAGCCGGTCGATGGTGATGCGACCGCCCTGCATGACGTTCACCCGATCGCAGAGCTGGAAGAGGTGGGCGTAGTTGTGGTCGATGATGATCATCGAGACGTTTCTGCTGGAGGCGAGCTCCTTCACGAGGTCGATGATGAGCCGTGACTCGCGGGCTCCCATGGCGGCCAACGGCTCGTCGAGGAGGAGGATGCTGGCCTGCGCCCTCGTGGCCCGGGCGACGGCGATCGCTTGCCGCTGCCCGCCGGAAAGCCGGTCTGCTTCGGTGTCGACGTTCTGGATGTAGACGTTGATGTCGTTGAGGTAGCTCTCGGAGAGGTAGCGCATCTTCCGCTTGTCGAGCAGTCGCAGGGGTCCGCCGTAGGTGATCTCGTGGTTGAGGAAGAGGTTCTGGTAGACGGGCAGCTGGGGCACGAGGGCGAGATCCTGGTAGACGGTCTCGATCCCTTGAGCGGTGGCGTCCTCGACCGAACGGAGGTGCACCTCCTGCCCGTTGAGGAGGACCTGACCGGAATCCGGGGAGGAGAACCCACTCAGGATCTTGACGAGCGTGCTCTTGCCCGCTCCATTGTCCCCGACGAGCCCGAGCACCTCGCCCTTGTGGAGGCTGAGGTCGACTCCGCGCAGGACCTTCAGTGGGCCGAAGCTCTTCGTCACGCCTCGGACCTCGAGCACCGTCTCGGATTCGACGGCGAGTGGTTCGGAGCCGTCGGGGCTCACCTCTGGAGTCCCCGCCGCCTCGGGCAGATCGCTGGTCATCTCAGCCCGACCCGTCAACTCGTCCGCGTACGGGCGGCCAGGCGGTCGAGCCATACGTTGAGGGCCATGGCGACGACGATGACGATGCCGACATAGACGTAGAAGTCATTCGTGCTGACCCCGATGAGCGTGAGACCGGCCTCGAGGACGCCGATGAGGACGGCACCGATGAAGGCGCCGATCACCGTCCCGCGGCCGCCGGTGAGGGCCGTCCCGCCGATGACGCAGGCTCCCACCGCATAGAGGATGTAGTTGATGCCCGCATTGCCGGGGTCCATGCTGCCGTACTTGATGCCGTCGATGATCCCTACGAACCCCGACAGGAAAGAGCACAGGACGAAGCAGGCGATCTTGACGCGACGAACGGGCACGCCGGCCTCGGCGGCCGCCAGCAGGTTGCCACCCGTGGCGACGATCCGCGTCCCGAAGCGTGTCTGCCGGAGGACGAAATGGATCACGAGGGCGATGACGGCAACCCAGATGATCTCCGACCATAACCAGACGCCGAACATCTGGCCGAAGAAACCCACGTGGGGAATCGCGAGTCCCACCTGCGGCGGGAGGGCACCCGGGATGGGCGACGCCTCCGTGTCGTTTGAGAAGATGAGCACGAAGCCCACCATGACGAAGTTCGTCGCCAGCGTGGTCACGAACGAGGGCACGTTCAACCGCACCGTGATGAGGCCATTGATCACCCCGACCCCGATGCAGACGAGGAGGGCGATGACAATGGCCAAGCCTACGGGCAGCCCGTCCGTCCACATCCAGTACATGACCCACGGGGCGAAGAGGAAGACCTGTCCGGCCGACAGGTCGATCTCCCCGAGCACGAGCACGAGCACCTCACCGGTGGCGATGGCGGCGACGGGCCCGGCGTAGCCGGCGACGGAGTTGAGGCTGAGCGAGGTGAGGAATGCCGACGACTTGAGCCAGAAGAAGATGAACAGCGCGAGCGTGATCACCAGCGGCGTGATCTCGCGTTGCGACACGAAGGCGCGCAGGAGGGCGCCACGAATGCCGTCAGCGCCCGGCCCAGCCGAACCCGAAGGCTCGGCTGGGCCGGTCACTAGGTACTCATCCGCCGGAGCGACGTCCGACCGCTCCGTGTCCACCGATCAGCCGATGAGCTGACTAGAGGGCTAGAGGGGGATGGAGGGAGGCGGCTTCAGCACGCCTTCCTTGCTGCTCGTTCCCTCCCAGCGCGTGCTTGCCAGGTACGGCCCGACGATCGGCTTGGTGATGACGGCCGTGCCGGTGTCGGTGTCCTGCGGCTTCATCAGCCCACCCGAGATGTTGTAGAGGAAGAGCTGGATGATCGGGACGAAGCCCTGCAGGTAGGCCTGCTGGTCGATCGTGAGCGTGAGGAGCCCACTGTGGACGGCGTCCACGACGGGGGTCCCGACGTCCCAACCGGAAGCGCCGAACTTCCCCTTCAGGTGGTTGTCCGAGATGAACAAGGCGAGCGCATCGCTGTCGCCACCGTCGACGGACATCATGAACTTCACGTCCTTGTTGGCGGCGTACCACGAGGCGATCTTGTCGTACTCCGGCGAGCCAGCCGTCGCCGAGGTGCCGACCTCCGTCCACTTGACCCCAGCAGCGTTGAAGATGGGTGTGGCGCCCGTGATGCGCGGCTGCAGGTTCGTGGTGCCCGGGGTGGCGATGATGATGGCGACGAGCTCGCCCTTCTTCACGTACTTCAAGACGTGAGTCGCCACCGCCGCGCCGGCCGTGAGGTTCGACTGCCCGACATAGGCCATGCGGTTGTTGACGTAACCGGCTTCCACGTCGGCGTTGTAGGCGATGACGGGGATGCCCACGCTGAGGGCTGAGTTCACCGGCGGGTCGAAGGCCGTGTTGTCGATGAGCGAGCATGCGATGCCGTTCGCACGGGCGGCGATGGCGGCGTCGAAGGCCGAGACCATCTGGGACACGATCGAGTTGTCCGAGCCCGTCCACTGGTATGTGCAGCCCGTCAAGGCGCAGGCGTCCTGGATGCCGTAGATCGTCGCGGTGAAGAACGGGTTCGTGGTCACGTGGTTCACGACGACGAAGTGGTACTTCGGGTGCGACGCGAAGAACGGATGGTCGCTGTGACGCTGATAGGTGGACGCGCCGGCGCCCTCCTGGCTCAGGATCTCGGTCACGCCACCCAGCAACGGCAAGGAGGCCGCAGCACCTGCGTTGCGCAGGAAACGCCGGCGGGACAGCTCGCGCTTAACAGGGTTTACTTCGTCAGGTACGTCTTTTGACATGTTCCCCCTTCTTTCTTGACACGAAACTTGTCCGTGTCCTCGCCAGGACGGCTCTTCCGCCCAGTTGTTCGTACCACGAACGTAACACGTGACAAAAGTGTTCGCACAGGGGAATCAAAATTTCTCTTGCCGTTCCCAGCGCTCGAGATCGGGAGGGCAACTCCCCCACCGACGGGGTTGGGGCAGGCGTCAGGCGACTCGGGACGCACCCTCGGATGCGCTCACCTCGCACGCCACGGGCGGGTCATAGCCCTTGACGGCAAAAGCCTCCGCCACCGCTTGGCTGACGGCTTGCACGGCGTTGAGCTCGAGCAGCACGACCACCGAGCCCCCGAAGCCACCTCCGGTCATGCGGGCGCCGAGCGCCCCGCTGGCGACGGCGACCTCGACGACGGTGTCCAACTCGGCAACCGAGACGTTGAAGTCGTCGCGCAGCGACCGGTGGCCGGCGCTCAGCACGGGACCGATCTCTCGCGGGCGCCCGGACTCGAGGAGGCGCACCACCTCGAGGACGCGGGCGTCCTCGGTGATGACGTGACGAGCCCGGCGCCGCACGACGTCGCTGTCGATGCGGGCAAGAGCGGCGTCCATCTTCTCCGGGTCGACGTCGCGCAGGGCCGCCACGCCGAGCTCGTCGGCCGCCCGCTGGCAGTCGCGACGCCGCTCGGCGTACGCCGAGTTGCCGAGGACGTGCCGGACGCCGGTGTTCACGATGAGGAGCGTCAAGCCGACGTCCTCGAGGTCGAGGGGGACCTGGCGCACTTCGAGGGAGCGGGTGTCGAGGAAGAGCGCATGGCCGGCATGGCAGCGCAACGAGGCGGTCTGGTCCATGATGCCGGTGGGTACGCCCACGAAGTCGTTCTCCGCCCGCTGGGCGAGCCGAGCCAGCTCCTGCAGCGAGATCGGCAGACCATAGAGGTCATGGAGGGCGAGGGCAACGGAGCACTCCAGTGCCGCCGACGAGGAGAGGCCGGCGCCGATCGGCACGTCGCTGTCGATGAAGACCTCGAGGCCGGCGAGGGCGGCGCCGGCCTCGCGCAGCGCCCAGATGACCCCGAACGCATAGGACTCCCAGCCGCGTGTCCTGCCCGGCCGCAACTCCTCGACGCCGGCCGCCACGACGGCGTACCCGCCGTCCTGCGGGCGTTGGGCGGAGGCGACTCTCACGACGTCGTCGTCGCGCCGGGCGGCGCACGCCTGGGCGGTGAAGGGCAGGGCAAGCGGCAGCACGAAGCCGTCGTTGTAGTCCGTGAACTCGCCGATCAGGTTGACCCGCCCGGGAGCGGACCACATGCCGTCCGGTGAGCGGCCAAAGGCGCGGGCGAAGCCCTCCCAGGCCGCCGCCCGCCGCCGAGCCTCACTCACGAAGCGCCCGGCGCCGGCAGCGCCCGCCACCGTGCCAACCCGCGTGCCCACTCCGGCCCGGCTTGTGACCATTCTGTGACCACGAGGACGCCCTGTCTCTGTGCGTGACGCTGACGGTCCGGTACTCGGTTCCCGGGGCGGGACTCGAACGCCGGCCATGGCGGTGATGGCCGGCTCCGGGCCGAGAATAGCCGGTCCAGGTCATTGGCCCCATTCGAGCCG
>DASPSK010000239.1:0-5351 GCA_035623975.1 Acidimicrobiales bacterium
ACTCCCCGCAGAGACCCCAAGCCCCCCCGGATGCGCGTCTCTCAGGCTGCTCGCCCAGCTGCCGGCTTCACGGCCTCACGACGCCAGCTGATCGTCTCGACCGTGGGCGGGCGAACGATCTATCGCGCCTCATGATCGCGAACCGCTACCGGCTGCCGATCGTGGCGGTCGACATCGACTACTCACGTAACAAGGGCCCCGAGGCCGACGCCACCTCGAGGCCCTTATCAACCATTCGTCATGCCCCCGCCCCTCTCGACCATGAGCCCCAGCCGAAAGGAGTACCTGAACTCAGAAACGCATTTTAACAGCAATGGCGGCAAAAGTGAATGCCCACCCCCGAGCTCCCAATGTGAAGGGGCGCTGTGGTACGCGGCCGTCGGGCTGAAGGTGTTCCCGGCATGGAACATCGGACCTGACGGCCACTGCGCCTGCGGCGAGAGAGCTCGCTGCCGATCAGCCGGCAAGCACCCGTGTGTTACTCACGGCTTCAAAGACGCCACCGATGACCTGCAGACCATCGGCAGCTGGTGGACTTACGGGCCAGACCGCAACGTCGGCATCGCCACCGGAAAGGTCTCCGGCATCTTCGTGGTCGACGTCGACCCGCGAAACGGCGGCGTTCTTCCACCTGGCCTGCCGCTCGACTGGAGCGTGCAAACAGGCGGAGGCGGCACACACGTCTATCTCCAATACGTCGAAGGCGTCCGCTACCCGAAGCAGCTCACTCCGGGCGTGGATGTGAAGAGCGACGGCGGCTACGTCCTTGCTCCACCTTCGAACCATGCCAGCGGTCAGCCCTACGAGTGGACCAGCCTCGAGGGCGCTGCGCCGCCCGCACCGCCTTCTTGGCTGATCGAGCGTTTGAGTGCTGCTGGCGGCAATGGATCCAGCCCCAGCCAGCTGCGTGAGGGCGAGAGGGTCCCAGAGGGCGGCCGGAACGACGCCTGCTTCCGCCACGGATGCAAGGCTCGGCGGCAGCACAACGGCGACCGTGACGCGGTCGAGGTGGCGGTGCGGCTGTTCAACGGCCGGCGCTGTGATCCTCCTCTCGGCGAGCGCGAGCTGCAGAAGATCATCAACTCGGTGATGAGCTACTCGGATGACGCCGGGCTCCCAGACGCGCAACAGGCGTGGGTGAACAACCTTCCAGCCCCTCCGATCTCTCAGCCACTTACGCAGTCAGCAGCGGCGCTGGAGGACGCCGCGAACTCGTGGGGACTGTCCGTCAACCTCGGCCCCATCCTCAGAGGCGAGGCGACCCAGGAGCCGCCCTCGCTGCTGCGCCGAGTGGACGGCTTCGGCCTCATCCACCCCGGCAAGGTGAGCAGCGTCATCGGTGAGCCGGAGAGTGGAAAGACCTGGGTGGCGCTGCTGGCGGTACGTGAGGTACTCGAAGCAGGCGGACGTGTCATGTACCTCGACTTCGAGAACGGCGCTCTGTCGCTGGTTAGCCGTTTGCGAGACCTCGGCGTGTCCGATGAGCGCATCGAGAAGCAGTTCATGATCGTCACGCCGGACGATCCGTTTGACGACGCGGCCCTCGCCGCCCTCATGGCGCTCGTACGGCAAGAGTCACCCCGCCTCATCGTCTTTGACGCCGTGGCGGAGGCAATGGCGCTCGCCAACTTGAACCCCGACCAGAACGACGACGTCATCAAATGGTCCCTGTGGCTGCCTACCCCACTCGCCAAAACGGGAGCGGCGGTGCTCCTGCTCGACCACGTGACCAAGCGCCGGGAGGGCCGGAACGGCTTCGCCATCGGCGCGCAGTCGAAGAAGGGCCGCATCGACGGCGCTTCGTACAACGTCGAGGTCACCGAGCACTTCGGTCGAGGCCGGATCGGCGTGGCGAACGTGTCGGTTGCCAAGGACCGGGAGGGCTTCGTGCGGCAGAACGCCGTCGGGCCCAACCTGGTCATTGCGAAGCTCGTCGTGGACGCTCTCACCGACGTCGTGTCCGCCCGGCTAGAGCTGCCGTGCTTCGTGGACCTGGCGCTCGCCTCTCGCCGCGCGGCCAACGAGCAAGCGCCGATCCTGAAGCTGGCGGCGCGGCTCTCCGCCGCCCTCGAGAGGCGAGGGAACTTCCGGTCAAAGGAGCAGCTCTTCAGCGAGGTCCGGGCGAGGCGTAGTGATCAAGTAGCGGCGCTCAACTTCCTCGTCGAGAACGGCTACGCCGCCGTCGTCTCGAGGGGTGGCCGCCACGAGACTCAACACGTCCGGAGATTTACCAATGGAGGAGAGGGGTATGAACCTACCGAGTGAGCGCCTGGAGGCCCTAGAGAATGAGCTGAGGGACGAGCGAAACGGCTTCTCACGGGTGCGGTGGCGGGGCTGGACGCTGTCATCGATCAAGCCGCTGGGCTGGGCGGCGTTCCTCACGCCCGAGCGGGAGCCGACGGCGGGGGCCGTTCGTGTACGTGCCGGCGGCGGCTGACCCCCCGGCGGTGACGACGCAGATCGTGATGCTGCGAAGTGAGCCGTGGTGCGAGTCGCAGATGGTGGACGGTCTGGTGAGCATGCACGAGGACATGTGGGGTCCGGTGCTCGTGAAGTGGCTGGACCGCGACGCGGTGATCGACACGGACTGGATCAGGCGGCGGCTGCTGAACCCGATACAGGCGGAGGGTACGTGATGGCGGCCGCGCGGGAGACCTGCGGCGCGAGGGCAAGGGGCGGCGAGCCGTGCCGGAAGGGAGCGGGCTGGGGGACGCCGCACCTCGGTGTCGGGAGGTGTGCCCTGCACGGCGGCTGCACCCCGGCGCACGTGCGGGCGGCCCTCTCCGAGTCGGTGATGCGGCTGGCGGGTGATCGCCGGGTGGGCGTGACGGCGGAGGAGGTGCTGCAGGAGGACATGGACAGAACCGCGTCGATGATCGCGTACTGCGAGGAGCGGATCACACAGCTCGCCCCGGAGATGATCGTGAACGGGCAGGTGTCGGTCGAAGTGCGCGAGGGTGACGACCCAAAAAACCGCTACACGGCGACGGTGACGTCGTCGGGCGTGCATGTCTGGGTGCAGCTGCTCCTCAGCTTGCAGAAGCACGCGGTCGACCTGGCGCGTCTCGCGATCGCCGCGGGGTTCGAGGAGCGAAAGACCCGGCTGCAGGAGTATCAGGCGTTGCTGATAGCCGACGCCGTGCGTGCCATCATCCTCGATCCCGATTTGCGCCTCGACGCGCAGGAGCAGGAGCACGCGTTTCGAGTTGCGGCACGACACCTACGGGCGCTGCCGGTGGCATCGGAGGACTGATCCGTTCCCCGTCGACTCCATCGTTCCCGCCCCCTATAGGGGCGGGAACGATGGAACGGTTCGACGGACCGTTCCGGGAACGGTTCCGGAACGGTTCCGGTATGGCTCTACCAGGGAGTTTGTATGGGAACCGTTCCCGCCTACTTTATGAGAATCGTTCCCGACTTTTGGGAACAGTTCTCATAAAGTGTGGAGGGTGACACGCCATGGAGGTGCAGGGCGCCATGGAGCTGGGGACTAGGGTCGGCCCACGCCTACAACCCCCGACAGCTTCGCACGTTGGCGCCAGGGCAAAGGTCCAAGTTCGACCCGTTCCCAACTGTCCACCCCGAGTGTGAGCGGGGCGCCTGTCATCGCAAAGGTCCAGCGTGCGGAACTGGACTGTATTACTCTACAGAATCTCGCATATCACCGGTGAAACCTGGAATGGGCCAGGTTTTGTGAGTGTCAGCGTGACGGACCCCCAGCACCACCCTTTTACCTCTAGCTGCTGGTCAGGTCGGCTTGAAGCTGATCCGCCACCTGAAGGCCGAACTGCCGCTTCTCCTCTGCCGACATGCTTGCCCAGTTCGGCGGCACCTCGATGAACGACCGCCGCTGCGGCTGCTTTGGTGTGGTCGTGGATGTGTCCGGCTGCGGGTCCTTGCCCGCTTCCTCCGGTGTCGATCGAGGTCCCGTGTCTGACATCGTATGGCCACTTCTCGCAGTTCTGACGTCCAGCATGCCGCTGGCGCGTCTGTCGCTCACAGCCCACCAGAGGCGCCAGGATCGCCAGGAGGTGCTGGCGGCCAGCTCGAGGAGCCCCTAAAAGCCGGAGGCGCACAGCCTCTGAGCGAGCCTCAGGGCGCCTCCTCGGCGTGCCCGACCGAGCTCACCGCTCGTATGAGCTCCGAGGCTGCGGGGCAAGGTGGGATCACGGTCAAGGGCCGGGTGGCAGCCGGGCCCACCCGCACTTCCATCCAGCTCGAGAGCCGAGTTCGAGGGAGAGTGCCACTGCCAACGAAATGACCACGACCCACGAATCTATGGGGAATGCGCGTGTGGGTGGTCAAGATAAATTTGCAATATGGATCGGCCAGATATTATACGAAATCTCACCAAACCTCACACTGCACACCCCTCTAACTACACCCTAAATTTACCCCTCGCGTTGGACTTCTTGATTACCTCTCTCCGCGCGCCCTCGTGTCAATGGTGTGGGTGGCTTAGCTGCTCCCTGACGCGTACCCACGATCACCGGCAATCGGTTGCACCTTGACTCCGGCAGCAGTGAGAAGCTGACGGATCTGGGACGCGTGCTCTCGGACGTGCAGCGGCATGCCGCCAGCATGCCGTGGTAGGGGGGCGTTTGTGCTCCTCCACGGTGCCGGACAGTCCTCGGACAACCCTCTGGACGGTGGTCGCCGTCGTTTATCCACCTCACCGTCGCCGCGACGTACCACGAGCCCCTGTGCGACTACTCGACGTCGTCGGCGATCTTCAGCAGGGCGTCCCACCGCCACACGAACCGCAGCCGCTTGGGGTCGAAGAGGTTTGACCCTCGCCGCGAGGCAGGGGTCACATCGACGGCCATCAACAACGCCTGTGCGACGAGGCGCTTGTCGTCGGCGGACATGCTCTCCCACGACCCGGTCACGTCACCGCCGAGGCGGCTGAGCGCCGAGGTGCCCCGGAGCGTCTGCAGCTCGGCCGCCCGCTGACGAACCCGCTCACGCAGGCGGTTCGCCTGGCGGAGATAGGCGTCCTTGGGGAGAGTGCCGTCGCCGAACATGTCGTCGAGCTCGGTGAGCTTCTTCTCGTCCTGGGCATTCGCCACGACCAGCTCGGCCGCCCGCTCCCTGACGTCCCCCTCCTGTTCGTCGATGAGGTCGCGGAGGCCGGATGAATCAGCAACCGGGAGGAGCACCTCCGCCACCCTCGCCTCGACGGCCCCCGCCGTGACGAACACATGCCCGCAGCGGCCGTCGCCTAGTCCCTTCCGGCAGCCGTAGTTCCGGCTGCTCTTGCCGCCCCCGAGCGAGCGGGGCATCGCCGACAGCCAGTGGCCGCACTCCGAACACCGGAGGACCCGATGCAGGGGATACTCACGGGACGGCGG
>DASPSK010000261.1:0-7983 GCA_035623975.1 Acidimicrobiales bacterium
AGGGTGACCTGGCCACCCTGACCGAGGAAGCCGCCAGTGGCATGCGGGTCGTGAAGGCCTTCGGGCGCGGCCCGTTGATGCAGGACCGCTTCGGCGCCTCGGCCCGAACTCTGCGGGGATCGGCCCTCGAGATGGTGCAGCTGCGCGCTCGGTTCTGGGGATGGCTCACTCTGGTGCCCAACCTGACCATGGCCTCCGCCGTCCTCATCGGCGGCATCGCCGTTGCCCACGGCTCGCTCTCGCTTGGCGCCCTCGTCGCCTTCACGACCTTGCTCGTCCTCTTGCAGTTTCCCATTATCGACCTCGGCTGGATCCTGTCGATGGCGCAGGAGGCGGCGACGGCGGCCGATCGAGTCTGTGAGATCTTCGATGCCGCCATGGTCGTCAGCGACCGACCGACGGCCACCCCTGTGCCGGGGTCGAAGGGGCGTCTCGCCTTCGAGCAGGTGGGTTTCTCCTACCCGGGCGCCTCGACGCCCGTACTGCGCGACGTGAACCTCACCATCGAGCCGGGGGAGACGGTGGCCATCGTCGGCCTGACCGGATCCGGCAAGAGCACGCTGGCGTCGCTCCCCGCCCGGCTCTACGACGTCACCTCTGGCCGAATCACCCTCGACGGTGTCGACGTGCGTGACATCACCATCGAGTCGCTCCGCCGCCATGTGGCCGTCGTCTTCGAGGACCCGGTCCTGTTCTCGATGAGCGTGCGCGAGAACCTCGTCCTCGGGCGTGAAGACGCCCTCGAGGAGGAGATCGCCGATGCGCTGGACCTGGCACAGGCGGGTTTCGTCTACGACCTTCCCTGGGGCTTGGACACCCGCATCGGCGAACAGGGGATGGCGCTCTCGGGCGGGCAGCGGCAGCGACTGGCGCTGGCCCGAGCCGTCCTCGCCCGGCCCTCGGTGCTCGTGCTCGACGACCCCCTGTCGGCGCTCGACGTCCACACCGAGGCGCTCGTTGAGCAAAGCCTCGCGAGGGTGCTGCGCGACACGACCGGCCTGCTCGTGGTCCACCGGCCCTCCACGGTCGTCCTCGCGGACAGGGTGGCATTGCTGCGCGACGGCGTTCTCGTTGCCGTCGGCACCCACCACGAGTTGATGGAGCGGCCGGACTACGCCTCGGTCTTGTCGGTCGACTACAAGGGGTCGAGGGCGGCGGCCTCATGAGCTCGATCGAGGCTTGGCGCGGCATCGCCGCCGAGGAGGTGGAAGAGGTCCCGCAGGCCTGGACGGGCCTCCTCCGGCGACGCACCCGCCATCTCATCGCTTCGCTCGGCGCACCCCATCGCCGGGCGATCATCCTTCTCGGCCTTGCCATCTTCGTCTCCAACCTCGCCGGCACGGCCGTGCCCTATCTGGTGGGGCTTGGCATCGACCGGGGCATCGCCTCGGTTCGCCACGGCGACTATGCCCCCATCGCCGTCGTCACGGCCCTCATCGTTGTCTGTGCCGTCCTGCAGGCTCTGCTCTACCAGGTGTTCGTCGCCGGCTCAGGGCGGATCGGCCAGGAGATACTGCTGGCGCTGAGGGAGCGGGTCTTCGCCCACTTTCAACGTCTGAGCCTCGCCTTCCATGAGCGTTACACGACGGGGCGGATGATCGCCCGCCTCACGTCGGATCTCGAGGCGATCAACGACATGTTCACCCTCGGGCTCGACACGCTCATCAACGCCGTGCTGTCCATCGTGAGCGTGGGCGTCATCCTCCTCGTGCTCGACCTTCCCCTTGGCCTCGTGTGCCTGTCGGGCTTCATCCCCCTTTGGTTCCTCACCCGCTGGTACCAGCGCGAGTCGACGGTCGCCTACCGCAACACGCGCAATGCCATGGCCCTCGTGATCGTCCATTTCACCGAGTCGCTCCGAGGCATACGGGCCGTGCAGAGCTTCCGGCGCCAGCCCCGCAACGACGAGATCTTCGGACACCTGTCGGAGCGGTACCGCACGGCGATGAGCCGGTCTTTCCAGCTGCTCGGCATCTACTGGCCGGGCATCGTCCTCATCGGCAACCTCACGACCGCAGCCGTCCTGCTCTACGGGGGCCTCAGGGTGATCGACCACGAGATGGAAGTCGGCGTGCTGGCGGCCTTCGTCCTCTACCTCCGCCGGTTCTTCGAGCCATTGGCCGAAGTGAGCCAGTTCTACGACTCCTTCCAGGCCGCCGCCGCCGGCCTCGAGAAACTCGCCGGCGTACTGGACGAGGAGCCCGGCGTGCCCATGCCCGCGCACGGTGCTGCCCTGCCACCGCAGGGTTTGCAGGGCACCGTCGACTTCCGCCAGGTGCGCTTCGGCTACCGGGAGGGCAAGGACATCCTCTCGGGTTTCGACCTGCACATCCCCGCCGGCCAGACCGTCGCCCTCCTCGGTGCCACGGGCGCCGGCAAGAGCACCGTCGCCCGCCTGCTGGTTCGCTTCTACGATCCGCTCGACGGCGAGGTGTCGATCGACGACATCCCGCTGGCAGCCCTCGACGAGGTGTCCCTCCACGAGGCCGTCGCCATGGTGACCCAGGAGAGCTTCCTCTTCTCGGGCACCGTGGCCGAGAACATCGCCTTCGGCTCACCCGCCGCGACGGAGGCCGAGATCGCCGCCGCCGCCCGCGCCGTCGGGGTGGACTCCTTCGTGGAGTCGCTCGGGAACGGCTACGAGAGCGACGTCGGCAAGCAGGGATCACGGCTGTCGGCCGGACAGCGCCAACTCGTCGCCCTGGCGCGGGCGTTCCTGGCGGATCCGGCCGTGCTCGTCCTCGACGAGGCGAGCTCGTCGCTCGACGCCCCGATGGAGCGGTTGGTGCAGTCCGCCCTGAAGACCGTCCTGGCCGGCCGGACGGCCGTGATCATCGCCCACCGACTCTCCACGGTGGAGATCGCCGATCGCGTCCTCGTGCTCGAGTCCGGACGGATCGTCGAGGACGGGCCCCCCGACGTGCTGCTCGCCGAGGGCTCGGGCCACTACGCGGCGCTCTACGAGTCCTGGCGCGAGAGCCTGGTCTGAGGGAGAGGTCATCGCTGACTTCTCTCGCGCCAACTCGTCCAAATGGGGATGGTTGGCAGAACCCCCTGGGCACGACTCGTCGTGGTCTGGGCGGACGGCACGGAGCTCAAGATGACCCTTGTCGGCGTCGGTGCTCCCGACCTCAGCGTCGTCGACCTGCTTGCTCGGCTCTTTCTCGCAGTCTCTCGACTCGGCGGTCACCTCCGGCTGGAGGCCGTGGCCGCTTCGCTGCAGGGCCTGCTCGAGCTGACCGGCCTACTCGGGGAGGTGGGCGGGAAGGCCGAAGGCCGGGAAGAGGCGATCGGCGTCGAGGAACGAGTGAATCCCGGAGACCCGGTCGCCTGAGATCTCGATGACCTGCAGGGCCCAAGGGGAGCGCCCACCCTTGGGGTCCAGCTTGTAGTGGCCGAACGCCGGGCAGCCGTTGGCCGCCGTCGGGAGGAGGCGGGAGCCCCGGCAACCGATGCCGGGGCCGAGCATGAAACGGCCGATGTCGGTGGCGCCCCGGAGCCACATCGCGTAGGGGGGCATGGACTGGATGGCGTCCTCGCGCAGCAGCGTGACCAGCCTGTCGATGTCGTAGTGCTCGAAGGCGTCCACGTAGCGGTTCAGGAGCTCGGCCTGTTCGGCCCCGACAGCGGCTGGAGGTGCCGTCGTGTCGATGGAGCTCATGGTCGCCCGGGCCCGTTGCAGGGCGCTGTTGACGGCCGGCACGCTCGTGTCCAGCAGCTCGGCTGCCTCGACAGCCTGCCAGCGCAGCACCTCGCAGAGGATCAAGACCGCCCGCTGACGGGCGGGCAGGTGCTGGAGAGCGGCGACGAAGGCGAGCCGGATGGAGTCGCGCTCGGCGGCGAGCTCGGCGGGGTCGGCTTCGAGCGGCAGCACGCGGTCGTCGGCGATCGGGGAGACCCAAGATCCCTCCGCCAGCACCGACTCGAGCGAAGACGCCACCGGGGGACGCGAGGGACCCATCTCCATGGGCCGAGCCCGACGCTGGCGGCCTCGGAGGAGATCGAGGCAGACGTTCGTGGCGATGCGGTAGAGCCACGAGCGGGCACTGGAGCGTCCCTCGAAGCTCCCGGCGGCGCGCCAGGCTCGCACCATCGTCTCTTGCACGGCGTCATCCGCATCGAAGCCCGAGCCCAGCATCCGGTAGCAGTAGGCCGTCAGCTCTCGGCGGTGGCCCTCGAGATCGACCTCGGTGAGGCCCGGGGTGTGGACGGACACGGTTTGAAATGTTACGGCTTCATCCAGCAGCCATGTCACGAGGGTGAGACGTCCGTGGGACTCGCAGGTCATCGGTCGGCGCCCCGAGCACGCAAAGCGATACCGACGCCCCACCCAAGCGCGTCTCGGCGAGACTGAGATCGTGCCCGTGCTCGTCGGCACCTCAGGATGGCAGTATTCGGATTGGAGAGGCGCCTTCTACCCGAAGGAGCTCCCGCAGCGCCTCTGGCTCGAGTACTACGCCAGCTGCTTTAGCACCGTGGAGGTGAACAACGCCTTCTACCGCCTGCCGGATCGCGCTGTCTTCGAGTCGTGGAGAGACCGGACACCGGAGGGCTTCGTGGTCGGAGTGAAGGCGAGTCGCTATCTCACCCACGTGAAGCGCCTGCGGGATCCGGCCGAGCCCGTGGCCCGATTGCTCGATCGGGCGGCCGGCCTCGGGAACAAGCTCGGACCCGTCCTCCTTCAGCTCCCGCCCAGCCTCCGCAGAGATCTCGGCGCCCTCGACGAGACTCTTGCCAGCTTCCCCCCAGAGGTCCGCGTGGCCGTCGAGCCTCGCCACGACTCGTGGTTCGTCGACGAGACAGCCGAGTTGCTCGCACGCCGCCGGGCCGCCTACTGCCTCGTCGACCCCCGCAAGGGCGCTCCCTCCTGGCGAACGACCGACTGGGGCTACATCCGCTTCCACGAGGGGCGGAGTCGTCCCCGACCGCACTACGGGCGGGCCGCCCTGAGGAACTGGGCGGAGCGCCTCGCCGAGCTCTTCGGCACCACGGCAACCGTGTACGCCTATTTCAACAACGACATGCACGCCTGCGCGCCCCGGGACGCCGCCACCTTCGCGCGCATCCTGCGGCAGGTCGGGATGACGGCCGCCCTGGGCCCCGTCCTCGACGGCGACCGCTGAGCTCGCCGGCCGGGGGCGGATACCTGCCTAGGCTTGGGCCGTGCCGGTTCCAACTCGCGGTGAGCGCCCAACAAGCGGGGTCGAACGCCTGTTGGCGTATTTCAAGGTCGACTTTCCCACGCAGCGGCAGCAACCTCCGGCAGGGCGCCTCGCCCTCGCCACGGTGGTCTCGCTCCTCGGATCCCTTGGGGCCGACGCCCTTCTCGTGGCCGTCGGGACGGCCGTGTTCAGGGCGACGAAGCACTATGCCCACTTCCAGCTGTCCGACTACGGCAAGCTCACGATCATCGGCGTCGTGATCGCTTGTGCGGCCTGGCCGGTCGTGACGTGGATCTCGTCGGCACCGCGATGGCTGTTCTTCCGCTTGGCGATCGTCGTGACGTTGTTCTTGTGGCTCCCCGACCTGTACATCCTCTACCGAGGCCAGCCAGCCGATGCCGTCGGCATCCTCATGTGCATGCACGTGGCCATCGCCCTTGTGACCTACAACGCCCTCGTCCGCATCGCCCCAGCCGGGCCGAAGAGGCCATCGGCGGTGGCCGTGGGGCGTTGAGGACGCCCAGCCGGTCGTAGACTGCCGCCGTGCTCGGACTCCTCAATTTCACGGCCTTTGTTGCTTCTTCCGGCTACTTGGCCATTTTCGTTCTCTGTGTCGCTCAGTCCTGCTGCGTGCCGACGTCATCCGAGCTGACAATGGGTTTTGCAGGTGTGCTGGCGGCCAGCGGCAAACTCAACCTGGCGGCGGTGATCGCTCTCGGCACGACGGGAGAGGTCGTGGGAGCCTACGTCGCCTGGGTCATCGGGCGGACTGGCGGGCGGCGCTTCGTCGACCGGTGGGGGAGGTATCTCCTGCTCTCGCACGCCGATCTCGACAGGGCGGAGACGTGGTACGGCCGGCACGAACGCTGGGGCGTGTTCGCCAGCCGCCTCGTGCCGCTCGTCCGCAACTTCGTCGCCCTCCCCGCCGGGGTCGCCGAGGTCCCGCTCCTCCGCTTCGGCCTGCTGACGGCCGCGGGCAGTCTCATCTGGGACGGGACGATGGCCGGCATCGGCTACGGCGTCGGTTCCGAATGGAAGGCGATCATGCACGGGTTCAGTGACGCCGGCTATGTGATCGGTGTTCTCGCCGTCCTTGCGATCGCCTTTGTCATCTGGCATCGATACCGTTCCTACCAGGCGGCCACCGCAGGGGGGGAAGCGGGTGTGACGCCGGAAGGCGCGGTGGGCGGGCCGGGGCGAGACGGCGGCCGCCCCCTGCCGGCGAGCCCCTCGGACGGCTCTGTCCACACGGTGCCCCAGCGGACGTTCCCGCCTGACTGAACCGGACGGCATGCGCCCCGGGCGCAGGCGCGGCGAAGCTGCCCGCGAGTGTCCTTCGAGGTGGCGACGGTCGACTCAGTCGCCGTCCGCCTCCTTGAGCGCGTGACCGAGGACGGGCTCCACGCTCCACCTGTTCTCGGGGAGGTGGTGCTCGCGTGCCCACGTGACCGTGAGCGCGTCGCTGCCGGCGCCTTCGAGCAGGCGTGCCCCGATGCTGTCATGCATGAGGTAGCGGCCCATGCGCGCTCGCAGCTGGCGGCTCGACCACGGCGAAGAAGTGGTCGACCTCACCCCGCCGGTGCGGACCTCGTCGGCATCCTCCCCGTCCTGTGACGTGGCTGCAAGGGAGCTCCCCCCGGCCCAACCCAGGACCCTGTCGCGGCCGAGGGCGAGGGCCGCAAGCGTGGCGGCCACCCGGCCGAAGGTGCCGAGGACAGCTTCGCTCTTGCCGACGTCGTGAAGGAGGGCGGCGGCCACGAACTCCCGCGTGGCTGTGTCCGCCGAGGCGTTGAGCAGGCGAATAGCGCGGCGGGCGACTCCGATCGCATGGCGGCGGTCCGGACCGCTCATGGATTCGAAGAGCTTGGTCTCTGCCGGGAGGAGATGTCCGGTCGCCCAGCGGGCGGCGGACTTCCTCGGTCCGACGGGGAGCACTGATCCGAGAAAGCGGCCGGCGAGGTGCCAGGATGAGCCAAAGCCCTGTGAAGACCTCATCGGCTCCAGGCAGCGCCGGGCATGAGCGCTTCCTTGTCCGTCCTGCCGCCCTCGACTCCAGTCATTGGCCGATTCGTATCCCCTTCAGTCGGACAGTACGAGGCGCCCACCCAATCTCGGCCGTCGCCATCATAGGATCGTCGTTGCCAGCGGGCCCGTCCGTGCCCGCCGGCTCACTCACCGACCAGATCTCCGATCACGAGCGCGTCCCACGCCTGCATTCGCTCGAGGCCGGCACCGCCGAGGGCGGTCAGGGTCGAAAGGGCGAGGGCCTCGACGACGACGACGCCCGCCACGGCCGAGTCGAACGGGGAGCGTGTCTCCACCTGCACCGGCAGCACGATGGCCGCTCGGGTGGCAAGCGGTGACATGAGTACGTCGGTGACGAGGACGACCCTCGCGCCGAGGTCGCCGGCCAGCGCGGCGGCCTCGACAGTGTCGTCTTTGTAGCGGCGGAAGTCGAAGGCGACGACAACGTCGCCGCGGGCGATGTCGAGCAGGGCCGACCCCCGATGAGGTAGATGTGCCTCGTCGTGTCGGCCAGCAGCTGTGCGCACGCCTCGAACTCGGCTTCGGGCACCGTCGCGGCGACTGAGCGGACCGTGCCGGCCAGCTCCCCGGCCATACGCGTGAGGACGCCTGCACCCTCCCGGTCCGTCTCCGAGTCCCTCAGTCGTTTGACCGGCCCGGCATGCCGCACGGAGAGCTCGTGGCGAAGGCGGGACTGGAAGTCCGGGAATCCCGCGAAACCGAGCTTGCGCACGAGGCGAACGACGGTTGCCGAGCTCGTCGAGGCGAGGGCGGACAGCTCCGCGACCGTGAGGAG
>DASPSK010000279.1:0-13060 GCA_035623975.1 Acidimicrobiales bacterium
CTTCGATCGTCCGCCCCGGCCTTCCCACGCCCACCGGCTTGCTGGGCCGCGCCCGATGGCTCGTGGCCCCGGCGCTGGACGAGGCGGTCCTCCGCCTCAGTCCCGAGCTGCGGTCGGCGGTCCGCCACCACCTCGACGGAGGCGGCAAGTTCGTGCGCGCCGGCCTCGTGCTGCTGTCGGCGGCGGCCGTCGGGGGCGAAGAGCGCGACGGCGTGGTCGGGGCCGTGGCCGTCGAGCTCGTGCACAACTTCTCGCTCGTGCATGACGACATCATCGACGGGGACCTCGAGCGGCGACACCGTCCGACGGTCTGGGCGGAGTACGGCATCGGCCAGGCAATCATCACGGGCGACGCCCTCGTCACCCTCGCCCTCCAGCTCCTTCTCGAGGAGCCGACACCCACGCGGGTGGCGGCCGCCGGCCGGCTGGCGGAGGCGACTCAGGAGATGATCAGCGGGCAGGCGGAGGACATGGCTTTCGAACAGCGTCCCGAGCTCTCGGTTGAGGAGTGCCTCCACATGGAGACGGGCAAGACGGGTGCCCTCCTAGCCTGCGCCGCCTCCCTCGGCGCCGTGCTCGTCGGAGCGCCCGCGCCGGTGGTTGACGCCCTCGCCGACTTCGGACGGCATCTCGGCATCGCCTTCCAGGCAATCGACGATGTGCTTGGGATCTGGGGAGACCCGGGCGTCACCGGCAAACCGGTGGGCAACGACCTCCGTCTCCACAAGAAGACGCTGCCCGTCGCCGTCGCCTCTGCGCCCGGGAGCGGCGCTCCCGAGGCCCTCGCTTCCCTGCTGTCCGCAGAGCTCTCCGACAGCGACGTCGAGCGGGCTGCACGCATGCTCGAGGAATGCGGGGCTCGCGAGCGGACCATGGCGATCGGCGAGACACACCTTCGGGCTGCCCTCGGGGCTCTGGAGCGCGTGCCGCTCCAGCTGCAGGCCACGGCCGAGCTGGCCGCCATCGCTCACTACGTGACGGCGCGCGATCGATGAGCGCGCTCACGCGGGCCGAGTCCGCCCTCCTTGCAGCCGGGGCGCACGCCGGCGACATAGACCGGGCGCGGGCGCCGCTCGAGGGCGGGGCCGCCGCCTGCCTGGCGAGGGCAACCGGCGCCCTCCTCTCCTTGCAGGACGAGCAGGGCTACTGGAAAGGGGAGCTCGAGACCAACGTCACCATGGACGCCGAGGATCTCCTCCTGCGGGAGTTCCTCGGCGTGCGCACGCCGGCCCAGACGGAGGCATCCGCCCGCTGGATCCGCTCCCGGCAGCGGGACGACGGCACGTGGGCGAACTTCTACGGGGGCCCGCCCGATCTGTCGACCACCGTGGAGGCCTACGTCGCCCTGCGCCTCGCCGGTGACGTCCCCGAGGCCGAGCACATGCGCCGTGCCGGCAACTTCATCTTCGGTGCCGGCGGCGTCGAGCGCACGCGGGTCTTCACGCGCATCTGGCTGGCGCTGTGCGGCCTCTGGTCGTGGGAGGACCTGCCCGTGCTCCCGCCCGAGCTGATGTTCCTGCCGAAGTGGCTGCCCCTCAACATCTACGACTTCGCCTGCTGGGCTCGCCAGACGATCGTCGCGCTCACCGTCGTGGGCTCTCAGCGTCCCGCCCGGCGCCTCGACTTCGACATCGACGAGCTGCGATCGGGTGCCCCGCCGCCTGCCCGCCAGCCGCTGTCGACCTGGCCCGGGCGATTCCAGCTCCTCGACCGCCTTCTCCACGCCTACGAGCGCAGGCCGATCAGATTCATCCGCCGCGCCGCCCTTCGCCGCGCCGAGCAGTGGATCCTTCAGCGCCAGGAAGCCGACGGTTCGTGGGGCGGCATCCAACCGCCGTGGGTCTACTCGCTCATGGCCCTTCGCCTTCAGGGCTACGCCCTCGAGCACCCCGCCATGCGCGCCGGCCTCGAGGGTCTCGACGGTTTCACCATCGAAGACGAGGCCGGCCGCCGCCTCGAAGCCTGCCAGTCTCCGGTGTGGGACACGGCCCTGGCCGTGACGGCCCTGGCGGACGCCGGCCTCCCGCCAGACGATCCGGCCCTCCGGTCGGCGGCTCGCTGGCTCTTGGCGGAGGAGATCTCCGTGCCCGGTGACTGGCGCGTCCGGCGCCCCCACCTCGCCCCTGCCGGCTGGGCCTTCGAGTTCGCCAACGACAACTACCCGGACATCGACGACACCGCCGAGATCGTCTTGGCACTGGCGCGTACGGCTGAGCCGAGCGCCGGAGCCGTCAGCCGAGCCGTCGCCTGGATCGAGGGGATGCAGTGCCGCGACGGTGGCTGGGGCGCCTTCGACGTCGACAACACCCAGGAGCTCTGCCGGCAGCTGCCGTTCTGTGACTTCGGCGAGCTGATCGATCCTCCCAGCGCGGACGTCACCGCCCACGTCGTCGAGATGCTGGCGAGGCTCGGCGGGGACGCGAAGGCCCTCAGAGCGGGGATCGGCTGGCTGCTGGCGGCGCAGGAGACAGACGGCTCCTGGTTCGGGCGTTGGGGCGCCAATTTCCTCTACGGGACGGGAGCGGTCGTACCGGCGCTGATCGCCGCCGGCATTGCGCCCGCACACCCGGCGGTACGTGGCGCCATCGCCTGGTTGGAGCGCCATCAGAACCCAGACGGGGGTTGGGGTGAGGATCTCCGCTCCTACGATGACGACTCTGCTCGCGGTCGCGGGACTTCGACGGCCTCGCAAACAGCCTGGGCGTTGCTGGCCCTGTTGGCGGCGGGCGAGCGATCGGCTGCCACGCAGCGAGGCGTGGGCTTTCTCGTTGCCAGCCAGCGGGAGGACGGCTCCTGGGACGAGCCCTTCTTCACGGGGACGGGCTTTCCCGGGTTCTTCTACATCAACTACCACCTGTACCGACTCGTCTTCCCCGTCATGGCGCTGGGACGTTACGTGAAGGGAGCCGCAGACGGCTGAGCTCACACTGCTGACCGAGCGCCGGCCGGAAGCCATCGCCGTCGGGGGCGCCGGCGTCATCTGCCTGGACCGCGCCTCGGCCCGCCTGGACGGGACCGGCCTTGCCGGCCAGCTCGACGAGCAGGCGCCTGTCGCCCTCGTGGGGGTGGCGGCGCCCCTGGCGGGGAACCTGCGACCCGGCCATCTCGTCGTGGCGAACGAATTGCGGCACAGCAACGGCGCCACGCGACGACTGCTCCCGATGGCAGCCCTCGTGGCGGCCGAGATGCGCCGCTCGGGCCTCGGCGTACGCGTCGGGCCGCTCGTGTCCCTCGCGGGCTCCCTGCAGGGCATCGAGGCGGCGTCACTGGCGGGCACGGGCGCCGTCGCCGCCGACACGGCCTCGAGATCCCTCCTGGGCCGCTTCGCCCGAAACCCCCTCGCCGTCGTGCACTCGATCGCCGAGGCCGGGGCCGCTCCCTTCCAGCTCGGCACCCCCCCGCTCGCCTCGCTGGGCGGTGTGCGCGGCCCGCTCGAGCGCTGGGCACGGGCCTGCGGGGAGCACACGATCGTCCTCGCCTCGCCCCGGTCGTTTTGCGCCGGCGTCGAGCGGGCGATCGACACCGTCAAGCGCGCCCTCGAGCGCTATGGCGCCCCCGTCTACGTGCGCCGCCAGATCGTCCACAACCTGCACGTCGTGCACGACCTCGAGGCGCGCGGGGCGATCTTCGTCGAGGAGCTCGACGAGGTTCCCCCCGACTCCACGGTGGTCTTCGCCGCCCACGGGGTCTCACCGGCCGTGCGGTCGCAGGCGGCGGAGCGCAACGACCTCAAGGTCATTGATGCCACCTGCCCGCTCGTGGCCAAGGTGCACAACGAGGCGAGGCGCTATGCGAGCCAGGGGCACCATCTCGTGCTCATCGGGCACGACGGGCACGAGGAGATCGAGGGCACCCTCGGCGAGGCGCCGGGCCGCTTCCACCTCGTGGAGCGTCCCGAAGACGTGCAACGACTGGACCTCGACCCGGACCAGGCGGTCGCTTACCTCACCCAGACGACCCTGGCCACCGACGAGACGGCAGAGATCGTGGCCGTCCTGCGGGCGCGCTTCCCCCGCATCGTCGCCCCCCCTGCCGACGACATCTGCTACGCGACGCAGAACCGCCAGGACGCCGTGCGCGCCATCGCCCATCGCTGCGACCTGATGCTCGTGGTCGGCTCGGCGAACTCCTCGAACACCGCTCGTCTCGTCGAAGTGGCCCGGCGCGAGGGCTGCAGGGCCGAGCTCGTCGAGGACGCCTCCCAGCTGCAGCTCGGGTGGCTGGAGGGGGCGGGGACGATCGGCCTCACCGCCGGCGCGTCCGCCCCGGACTTCCTCGTCGAGGAGCTCCTGGAGACGCTCCGGCTCCTCGGGCCTGTCTTCCTCAGCGAGCAAGCCACCGCAGAAGAAACCGTCCGATTCGCGCTTCCCACCCAGGTCCGCTGATGCCAGTCCCCCTCCGGCAGAACGCCCGCATCGGCGCCCACCTCCTCCGCCAACGGCTGAAGGGCGCCAAGTACTACCCCTTCATCGTCGAGATCGAGCCGCTCTTCGCCTGCAACCTCTCCTGCCCCGGTTGCGGGAAGATCCAGCACCCGACGGAGATCCTTCGGCGCCGCCTCTCGGTCGAGGACGTGCTGGGGGCGGTCGCCGAGAGCGGGACGCCGATGGTGTCCATCGCCGGTGGCGAGCCCCTCCTGCACCCCGACATCAGTCGCATGGTCGACGAGCTCGTGGGCAAGAGGGTCTACGTCTATCTCTGCACCAACGCCGTGCTGCTGGAGCGGCGGCTGGAGCGCTTCCGGCCCTCCCGCTACTTCTCCTGGGTCGTGCATGTGGATGGCCTGCGGGAGCGCCACGACGCCGCCGTCGACCGCGCAGGTGTATTCGACCAAGCCGTCTCGGCGATCCGGGCCGCCAAGGCGGCCGGCTTTCGCGTGACGACGAACTCCACCTTCTTCAACGTGGACTCACCGAAGACGATCCGTGACGTCCTCGACTTCCTCAACGACGACCTCGGCGTGGACGCCATGATGATCTCGCCCGCCTACGCCTACGAGAAGGCGCCCGACCAGGAGCACTTCCTCGGCACGGAGCAGACCCGCAGTCTGTTCCGGGAGGCTTTCGCCGATGATCGGAGGAGGCGGTGGCGTCTCAACCACTCTCCCCTCTTCCTCGACTTCCTCGAGGGCAAGGCGGACTTCCAGTGCACGGCCTGGGGGATTCCGAGCTACTCGGTGTTCGGTTGGCAGCGGCCCTGCTACCTGATGGCTGACGGCTACGCCAGCAGCTACAAGGAGCTCGTGGAGACGACGGACTGGTCCGCCTACGGGCGGGGTCGCGATCCCCGCTGCGCCAACTGCATGGCCCACTGTGGTTACGAGCCGACGGCCGTCATTGCCACCATGGGCTCGCTCCGCCAGTCGCTCCGGGCCCTCGTGAGCACTCACTGATCGACATGAGCGTCGTCGAGGTCCCCTCGGGTTCCGCCCTCGCATTTGCCCGCTCGCCCTCCCGGCTGCGGGCGATGAGCGCGGCGGAGCTCAGGGCCTTGGCGGAGGAGCTGCGGGGGTTTCTCGTCGCCAGCGTGGCCACGACGGGAGGACACCTCGGATCCAACCTCGGAGTCGTCGAGCTCACCATCGCGCTGCATCGGGTGTTCGAGTCGCCCGACGACGCCATCGTCTGGGACACCGGTCACCAGGCCTACGTACACAAGCTTCTGACCGGCCGTCAGGCGGCCTTCGCCGGCTTGCGCCAGCGTGGCGGGCTTTCGGGCTATCCGAACCGGGCCGAGTCGGAGCACGACCTCGTCGAGAACAGCCATGCCTCGACGGCTCTCTCCTACGCCCATGGGCTCGTGACCGCACGGCGGCTGCGTCACGACCGGCGCCACGTGATCGCCGTCGTCGGGGACGGGGCCCTCACGGGGGGACTTGCCTATGAGGCCCTCAACAACATCGGGGTGTCGGGGAGCAGGGTCATCGTGGTTCTCAACGACAACGGGCGCTCGTACGCCCCGACCGTCTCGCCCTTGTCCCTTGCGACCGCTTCGCCCGTCCGCTCCGACGCGGAGGGGACCGCCGCCGCCCAGTTCTTCGCATCCCTCGGGCTCTCCTACCTCGGTCCGGTCGACGGCCATGACCTGCAGGCGCTCGAGTCGGCGTTGGTGGGGGCGGCGGCGTACACGGATCCTGTGGTCGTGCACGTCCTCACGCAGAAGGGGCGCGGCTACGAGCCGGCCGAGCGCGACGAGGAGAAGTGCCTGCACGACATCGGGCCCTTCGACACTGCCACGGGCCTCGCGCTGGCTCCCGGCGGTCATCGGCTCAGCTACACCGAGGCGTTCGCATCCGCCCTCGTACGGGAGGCGGCCTCCCACCCGGAGCTGGTGGCGATCACGGCCGCCATGCCTGGCCCGACGGGGTTGCTGGAGTTTCGCCGCCGCTATCCGGACCGCTTTTTCGACGTCGGCATCGCCGAGCAGCACGCCGTCACGGCCGCCGCCGGCATGGCGATGGGCGGTTTGCGGCCGGTCGTGGCGATCTACTCGACGTTCCTCAACCGCGCCTGGGACCAGATCGTGCACGACGTCGGCCTTCACCGGTTGCCCGTCGTGTTCTGCTTGGACCGAGCCGGGATCACGGGCGACGACGGTCCCAGCCATCACGGCATCCTCGACCTGATGCTCCTCAGCAAGGTGCCGGGCATGACCGTCCTGGCGCCCTCGTGCTACGAGGAGGTGGGCAACATGCTCCACGACGCCCTCGAGATCACCTCGGGACCGGTCGCCATCCGATGGCCGAAGACCGAGGCCAGGTCCGTCCCCACCCTCGGGCACGGGCTGCGGTCGCGCCGGGTGCGTGCAGGCGGGCGTGTGTGCCTTCTCGGCGTCGGCAAGCTCGTGGAGGCCTGCGAGGAGGCAGCCGGGCTGCTCGAGGAGGACGGCACCTCCACGACGGTCTGGGACGTGCGGGCGGCATGGCCGCTCGATCCCGCCATGATCGACGACGCCCTCGCCCACGAGCTCGTCGTCACGGCCGAAGACGGCGTCGTGGCAGGGGGCATCGGCAGCCTCGTCGAGTCCGCCCTCCGGCGGGCGGCTCCGGCGGGGGCACTTCCGACGGTGCGAAATCTCGGTGTCCCCCTTGCCTATCTCCCCCACGGTCGCGCCGGTGAGCTGCTCGCCGCCCTCGGCCTGGATGCAGCCGGCATCACCCAGGCCGTGCTCGACGCCCTCTGAGCCGGGCGCTCCCGGCCGGGGGCGCCCTCAGGAGAAGTGGGTGACGGGACGCTCGAGGGGGACGCCGTCGAGGGTGATGTCGACCCTCTCGTTGTAGAAGCTGACGAGCCCTGCGATGCCGGCCGACTCCTGGGCGGGATGCCGGTACCACCACACGATGTCTTCGTAGCTCCGGCCGTCGACCGTCACGGAGTAGTACTCCGCCGTCCCCTTGTACGGGCACCTCGTCGTCGTCGTCGAAGGGGACAGCAGCTCGAGGCGAACGTCGGTCTTGGGAAGGTAGTAACGCACGGGCAGTCCCGTCTCGAAGAGCAGCACGGGCCGAACCGAGTCGGCCACCTTTGTACCGCCGATCCCGACTTCGACGTGCCGTGAGCTTCGAAGGACGTCGACGCGCGAGTAGGGGTCGCGGGGGTGCACGTAGACCTGCTCGTCCTCCTCGAACCAGGCGTCCATGGCTTCCCATTCGATCCGGATGGCACCGCGGAGCTCCTCGAAGGGCGAGTTCGGGTACCTCCAGGCGGCGTTCGGCGCCTCCGCCCTGTCGGTCTTGAGGTTGAAATAGGTCGCCTCACCTCGGCTCGGGGAGTGCTCGGTCTTCCCGGACTCGGTGAGCAGCTCCGTGCGCACGTCCTCGGCGGGGATGTAGTAGGCGGGAAAGTACGGGATCTCCCAGACGAGCAGCGGGCAGATGGTGTCGGCGACGAGCTCGCCGCCGAGGTAGGTACGCACCCGCTTGTGCCCGTGCTCGACTCTCACGTGTCCTCGATCTGTCATGTCGCAGAGGTTAGGGACGTCGTCGGGCGTTGCCGGTACGCCTCCTGCAGGGCGGCTGCCTCCGCAGCCGGCAGGCACTTGAGGACCTCCCGCAGCGTCACGCCGGAGAGACGGCGACCCTCGGGGCCACCCACTGCAGCACGAGCTCCGGCCGCCGGCGCCCGATGTCCCGCAGCACCCACCCGATCGCCTTGCGGATGAACAACTCCTTGTCGTCGAGGAGCCGGTCGGCGTAGGAGAAGAACAGATCCGGGTCGCCCTCGCCGCGGTGGAGGGGCACGAGGAGGGCGAGCATGGCCGAGCGGCGCAGCCAGAAATCGTCGTCTTCGATCCAGCTGTCGAGGGTGGGGACCGTTTCCGGGTGGGCTTCGACGATGGGCCCGACGACCTGGGCGGCGAGCGAGTCGACGAGCGCCCAGGTGCCTGCCTCCCGCAGCAGCCGCTCCAGGAGGACGAGATCCTCCGGCCCGAGGCAACGGGCACCCATGACGAGGAGCTCGACTGCGAGCATACGCCGTTCATGCACCCCGACCGCCCACAGGGCCGTGACGAGAGCCACGAGCGAGTCGTGCTCCCCCGCCGGGTAGCGGGCGCCGACCGTCTTTGCCACCTGGCGGATCGAGGGGACGGAGGCCCCGAGAAACCGCAGCTCGCTCTTCAGGTAGGCACGCTCGGACTCGGCCCGCTCCGGCGTGCCGAGGGCGCGCAGCTCGTCCTCGAGCTCGGTCGCCAACGAGGCGGCCCGATCCGGCTTCACCTCAGCGTGCCTCCAGGGCGGCGATCGTGGCGGCCGTGACCTCCTCGGCCGGCCCGGCGGCGTCGATGGTCACGAGCAGGCCACGACTCCGGTAGTAGTCCAGCAGCGGCTCGGTCTCGGCATGGAAGATACGCAGACGTCGCTCGGTCACCTCCGAGCTGCCGTCGTCGACCCGGCCCTCAGACCGCCCGGCGAGCCGCTGGCGGACGATCTCGTCCGGCACGGCGAGGTAGACGACAGCGTCGGCCGTCGCCCCCATCGGCACCGCCTCCCTGAAGGCGAGCTCCGCCTGCCGCAACGTGCGGGGAAAGCCGTCGAGAACGTAGCCACCGTCGGCCACCGCGGCCGTGACCGCCGGGCGCAGCAGCTCGAGGACGACCTCGTCGGGGACGAGCTCGCCCGTGCGCACGTAGTCCTCGATCCGCTTGCCGAAGGCCGTGGCGTCGCCCAGATGGGCGCGGAGCAGCTGACCCGAGGAGATGTGCTGGGCGCCGAAGTGCTCGGCCAGGAGGGACCCTTGGGTTCCCTTGCCGGAGCCGGGGGCGCCGAGGAGGATGAGGTGCATGGTCGTGAGGTCTCGCAGCGGCTGCGACGCGTCCAGCTACGCGCCCTGTTGCGTTGCCTCGAAGCTGCTCATGACTGTGAGCGGCGTCCTCAGGCGGCCGCGCGCTCGAGGATGTGCACGCCGCAGGCCGAACCGAGACCGATGACGTGGGCGAGACCGACCTTCGCCCCGGGGATCTGGCGGTCGCCTGCCTCTGCGCGCAGGTGTGTGGCAACCTCCCAGACGTTGGCGATGCCCGTGGCCGCGATCGGGTGCCCCTTGGACTGCAGCCCGCCCGAGACGTTCACGGGCAGGGCCCCGTCGCGCCAGGTGGCGCCGGAGTTGAAGAAGTCGGCCGCTGCTCCCTCCTTACAGAGCATGAGGTTGTCATAGTGCACGAGCTCGGCCGTGGCGAAGCAGTCGTGCAGCTCGACGAGGTCGAGATCCTCGGGTCCGACACCCGCTTGTTCATACGCCATACGGGCGGCGTTGCGCGTGAGGGTATTGACGTTCGGGAGAACCTGGCAGGCCTCTTCGTACGGGTCGGTCGTGAGAACGGAGGCGGCGATCTTGACCGCTCTGCGCCGCTGGGTGGGGGAGAGCGTCTTCAGCTTGGCGCCGCTCACGAGCACGGCGGCGGCGGCACCGTCACAGTTGGCCGAGCACATGGGTCGCGTGTTCGGAAAGGCGATCATGACGTCGCCCATGATCTCTTCGAGGGACATGCGCTTCTGGTAGGCGGCGAAGGGGTTGAGCGTCGAGTGGGCGTGGTTCTTCTCCGAGATGCGGGCGAACAGCTCGAAGCTCGTACCGCCGTAGCGGTGGCCGTACTCCATACCGATCTGGGCGAAGACGCCCGGCATCGTTTCGGTGCCGATGCGCCCGTCGACAGGGGCGACGGCCCCGAAGCGCCCGCGCGGCTCCCACGTCCCACCGTCTGATTTCCGCCCGCCGCCGCTGAGCAACCCGACACCGGCGAGCTTTTCCACCCCGACGGCGAGACCCATGTCGGCCTCACCGGCTTTGATCGACATGACGACGGTCCGCAAGGCTGTCGCCCCCGTTGCGCAGGCGTTCGTGACGTTGTAGACGGGTATGCCGGTCTGACCGACCTGCTTCTGGAGGGCCTGGCCGATCCCCAGGCCGCCCATCAGGCTGCCGGCCGCCATGACCCCCATGTCGCCCATGGTGACCTCGCCGTCGGCGAGCGCCCCCATGACCGCCTCGGAAGCCAGGTCGATCGTGTCCTTGTCCGGGTGCTTCCCGAATTTCGTCATCGTGATGCCGAGAATCCAGATGTCGTCACTTGCCATGTTTCCTCGCTTTGATCAGCCGAGCGGTTCGAAGGCAAAGGCGATCGCCTCTGTGCCCACTTCGTCCACGCCGAGCGAGTAGGTGGCGAGGCGGACCTTCATGCCGGTCGTGACGTGATCGGCATCCAGCTCGACGTTGATGAGGTTGCCGCGCACGCTCGTGCCTCCACAGTCGACGACGGCCGCCACGAAGGGGACGGGAATGCCCGGGGCGGCAAGCGACACGATCGTGAAGGCGCGAACCTCGCCGCTCTTAGGTATGTCCACGGACCTGAACTCCGTGGCGAAGCAGCCGGCGCAGGCGTTGCGCCGGTCGAAGTAGCGGGCGCCGCACCCGAGGCACTCGTGGGCGACGAGATGCGGGTCATCTCCGAGCCTCAGGTAGTCGACATGGGCGATCTGCTGCCCCACCGCTGCTCTCCTCCGTCGGTGCCGCTCGGAGCCTACTGCCTGCTCGACGCTCGCTCCCCTTGCCGTGCGGGCGCCGGCCGCTGGCGTCGGCCGCCGTGCCCGGGCTGCGCGGTGGGTAGAGGAGGGCGACGAGGACGGGGTGTCGGCTTGGCGGCCAGAAGGCGATCAGACGAGCCTGCGCTCCGTCGCCCATCTCGTGAGCTGGTGGCGACTTGACAGCTGGAGCTTGCGGAGCACGGCCGAGACATGGGTCTCGACCGTCTTGGTGGAGATCGAGAGCTCACGGGCGATCTCCTTGTAGGTATAGCCACGAGCGATGAGGCGCAGGACCTCCCGCTCGCGCGGCGTCAACTGGTCGAGCTCGGGATCGAAGGCCGGCTGGTCGGCCGGCGAGGCGGCGAAGGCATCGAGCACGAAGCCGGCCAACCGCGGAGAGAACACGGCGTCACCATCGGCTACGCGATGGACGGCGTCGATGAGCTCGGGGCCGGAGATCGTCTTCGTAACGTACCCACGGGCGCCGGCACGGATGACCGCGATGACGTCCTCAGGGGCGTCCGAGACGGAGAGGGCGAGGAATTTGACCCCCGCGGTCGCCTCGCCGGCCGATCTGACGGCGGAGATCACGAGCTGGCCGCCTCCGCTCGGCAGGTGCAAGTCGAGCAGGACGACGTCGGGGAGACGTTCTCCGATCAGCTCGATGGCGGGCTCGACGTCGTCCGCCTCCCCGACGACCTCGACGTCGTCCCCCAGCTCCGCCCGGACGCCTTTGCGGAACAGCTCATGGTCGTCGACGAGGAAGACTCTCGGCCGCGGGGTTTCGAGGCTCATGTCGGTCGGGCACTGCGGGCTCGGCGCCCGGGTTCGCGCAACATCGTCAGAGCCACTTCGGTACCTGCGCCGGGACTGCTGCGAATGGCGACCGTGCCGCCGCTACGGTCCATGCGTCCACGGATCGACTCGGCGATGCCCTTGCGGTCCGCGGGGACGGCGCTCGGGTCGAAGCCGATGCCGCGGTCCCGCACGAAGAGCGAGACGCTGCTCTCCTCGACCTCGCCGAAGAGCGACAGCACCGGCGCTCCCGACCACTTGGCCGCGTTGACGGCCGCTTCACGCCCAGCGGCCAGCAAGGAGCGGAGTCCGTCATCGAGTTCGCAGTCGCCCACGACGACCGCGTCGACGGTGACGCCGTGCAGGACCTCGACCTCCTCCTGTATCCGGCGCACGCCGGCGGCGAAGGTGGAGTCCTGGTCTCCCACGGCCGCCGGGCCGGTCCCGTCGAACAGCCAGGAGCGCAGCTCCCGTTCCTGCGCCCGCGCTAGCTGGATGACCTCCTGAGGCTGGTCCGCCCGCCGCTGGATGAGGGCGAGGGTCTGCAGGACCGAGTCGTGCACGCGGGCGGCGAGCTCAGCTCGCTCCTCGGCTCGGGCGCGGGCCTGCCGCTCCACGACGAGGTCTCTGGCGACGCGCAGCCACCAGGGCCCGACGACCGTCACGATGGCGGCGATGATGAGCAGGAGGCCGGCGAGGGGCCGGAAGGTCGCGCGGGCGCTGTGACGCTCCAGGAGAACCACGAGGCCCCCGACGAGGAGAGCCAGGCCGGCGACGATGCGCAGCAGCAGCCGCCGAGAGCGGCCCGAGCCGTCCGCCGGCTGGGCGAGTTGGAGCACGGGTGCGGCCGCCCGGTGGAGAAAGGCTTGCTCCGTCGGGTCGGCGTTTCGCCAGATGAGGATGAGCCCGGCGGCGCTCACGATCGCTGGTACGGCGAGTGAGCTGATCCAACTGGCACCCAGCGCAGCGCCGATGAGCAGGGCGATCACGAAGACAGGCACGAAGGCGAGGGCGAGGGCGATGCCACGCCGGTCGGCGAGCGAGCGCGAGGCGATCGGCTCGGTCTCCCCGTCGGCCGGGATGAGCAGCCAGGCGAGTACGTAGACGGCCACTCCGAAACCGCTCAGCGACACCATCAGGATGAGGACGCGTACGACCGTGGGGTCCCACCCGAGACGTCGCGCCAGGCCACCGGCGACGCCGGCGAGGAGGCGCTCGTCCCGGCTGCGGCGGATCGGACCGCGA
>DASPSK010000302.1:0-3023 GCA_035623975.1 Acidimicrobiales bacterium
TTAGTCGGCCTCGTGGAGAGCACCGTACCCTTCGCCACCTTGTTCTCCAGTGGGATCGGGTTGGGGGTGACGCCGTCCTTCTTCAAGGTCGTGAGCGCCGAGCTCAGCGACCTGCCCCCGAGGGGTGGCATGTAGAAGTAGCCCTTCCCCCCGAGGTAGCCGAGCTGGCGGGCTCCGTAATCGACGAGCGGCACCAACGCCGCCAGCAGGAGGACGGCGGCGATCGTCCAGGGGATCCATCGGCGCCGCGGCATGACCGGCGCGCTCGGAAGGGGGCCACCAGGACCGCGGCCGTTCTCCCGCGCCGTCTGGGTCGTCGTGCCCGCGCCCCCCGCTCCCCCCGCCCCCGCAGCCAGGCCGCCCAGGGCGACGGTGGTGGTGCGGCCGACGGGGGCTTGCAGGGCGGTGGTGGCACCGCCGGCAGCCATCGCCTCCGTCGGCATGCTTCCGGTCACCATCGGCGCCAGCACGGTGGCTCCCTGCATGAAACGCTGCAGGTCGGCGTGCAGATCTTCTGCGGTCGCGTACCGGTCGGCCGGGTTCTTCGCCATCGCCCGCATGATGATCGCCTCGAAGGGAGCCGGCAGGCGCGGCTCGAGCTCCCGGGGCGGTATGGGCGATTCGCTGACGTGCTTGTAGGCGATGGCCACGGGCGTGTCGGCGACGAAGGGCGCCCGCCCCGTCACCATCTCGTAGAGCACGACGCCGAGGGAGTACACGTCGCTGCGGCCGTCCACCCCGAGGCCCTGCGCCTGTTCGGGCGAGAAGTAGGTCGCCGTGCCCATGACGAGCCCTGTCTGGGTCACGCTGTCGTCGGTCCCGACGGCGCGTGCGATACCGAAGTCCGCCACTTTGACCTGGCCGTCGCGTGTGATGAGGACGTTCCCGGGCTTGACGTCGCGGTGAACGACGCCGTGGCGGTGCGCATAGCTGAGGGCTTTGGCGATGTCGGCGCCGATGGCGGCGGCCCGCAGGGCGGGCAGCGGGGCTTGGCTCCGGATGATGGCGGAGAGGGGCTCGCCGTCGACGTGCTCCATGACGATGAAGTACGTCCGGTCCGACTCCCCCCAGTCGAAGACGGGCACGATGTTCGGGTGCGACAGGTTGGCGGCAGCCTGGGCCTCCCGCCGGAAGCGCTCGACGAACGAGCTGTCACTCGACAGCTCCGGAAAGAGGACCTTGAGGGCAACGGGCCGGTCGAGCAGCAGGTCGCGAGCGAGGTACACCTGGGCGGTACCGCCGCGGGCGATCTGACTCCGCAGCTCGTACCGGCCGTTGTAGATGGGAGGGGCCGTCTCCCCGCTCGGCGGGAGGTTCACTGTCATGGCGAGTCGAGCCTATTCGTCGACTCCCTGTATCGCGGCAGCACCCTCATACCCTCACCGGTGCTCAGCCATGGTTCTGCTGCAGGGCCGCCTCCAGGACGGCCAACGCCACGGGACCGGCGACGGACGCGCCGGTCGGGTCGATGCTGCACGCCAGCGAGCTGAGGACCGGGACCATGGCGACGACGACGACCGAGGGCGTCTGGCCGGGCCCGGCCGGCGCCATGGCGACGAGCCAGTTGTAGGTGCCGCACTCGGTCCCCCCCGGCTGGGCCGTGCCCGTCTTGGCGGCTGCTGTCGGGAAGCCGGAGGAGTAGTACCCCTGGAACAAGGTGTAGGCGGTGCCGTCGGTCATCGTCGTCACACCGGTCATGAGCTGGCGGACCGTCGCCGCCGTCGCCGCCGAGGTCGCCTGGCGCCAGACGTGTGGCTGATAGACGAGCTCGTCGTTGCCGTCACTACCGACGATCTTGCTGACGAGGTGAGGCGCCATGATCGTCCCGTTGTCGGCGATGGCGGCCGCGACGAGGGCCATCTGCAGGGCCGTGGCGTCGTCGTCGTACTGGCCGATGGCGGAGTACCCGAGGTAAGGGCTCGCGCTCGGGGCATCGATGGCGCTGGCCGGGGGGAACACCGAGGCGACGGCGCCGGGCAGGTCGACCGGGGGCACGCTGCCGAAGCCGAACGCCTGCGCCTCGTCTGCCAGGCTGTCGGCCCCGAGCTCGTTGCCGATCTGGCTGAAGGCGGTGTCGCACGACTGCGCCAGCACGGCGGCGAGGTCACCCCCGCACTGCTCGTAGGCGTAGTTGTGAATCGTCTTCGGCGGGTTGCCCGTGTTCGGGAAGCTGTAGAAGCTCTCGACGGGAAACGTGCCCCTGGAGAGGGCGGCATCGTGATCGAAGATCGCCGAGGTCGTGATGACCTTGAATGTCGACCCGGGTGGGTGGAGCGCCGCGATGGCATTGTTGAACAAGGGGTTGTCAGCGTTCGGGAGTGAGTTGTACTCGGTGGCGAGGGCGTCCACGGCGCCGGGGTTGTGGACGGCGAAGAGGTTCGGGTTGTAGGCGGGGCTGCTGTACATCGCCAGGATGTCGCCGTCGCGGGGATCGAGGGCGATGACGGCTCCGCCGTTCTGGCCCTCGGTCTGTGAGTCGAGCGCCTGCATGGCCACGGCCTGGAGGCGCTCCGACACCGTGAGGATGACGTCGTCCGTCTCGGCGTGCTGGGTGAGGAGATCGTGCAGCGAGGCAATCGGGGTGTCGTGCTGTGAGAGGTACTGGTCGTAGAAGGCCTCGATGCCGAACGGGTCCGCCTGCACGGCCGTGGCGTAGTAGCCGGTGATGTCGGAGAACATCTCGGCCGTGAGCGAGGGGTAGACACGCAGGTAGTGGTACTGGTCGAAGGTGCGCTCCGACTCCGCCAGCACGTAGCCGTCGGCGCTGATGATCTCTCCGCGGGGCTCGAAGAACGGGCTCGGCTTTGCCACGTTGTTGAGCGGGTTGCGGTCGAGGGCGGCAGCTTGGCGGATCTGGATGTTCGTCAACTGGAGGAAGAGGACGGCGAAGCACACGAGCAGCACGACGCCCATACGGCGGACTCTCGAATTCACGGGTCGGCGGGCGTCGACGTCGCCGCCGTGGTGGTCGTCGTCGGCAGGGTGGTCGTGGTCGTGGTCGTGGTGGAGGTCGTGGTCGTGGT
>DASPSK010000324.1:0-3278 GCA_035623975.1 Acidimicrobiales bacterium
GCCACGAACCAGTACGGGGGCAGCTCCTCCAACACCTACCTGATCAGGGTGCTCGCCAAAGTCTGAGGCCTGCGTCTCGCCTTCGTCATCTCAGTCCGGGCCGATCTTGTTCCCCCGCCTGAGTATCGCCTCCACTTCCGGCGCCGGCAGGGGCGGGCACCAGTAATAGCCCTGCCCGCGATCACACCCAAGCTCTCGCAGCGTTCGAAGGTGCTGCTCGGTCTCGACGCCCTCTGCGATGGCGATGAGGCCGAGGGAGTGGGCAAGCTGAATGACCCCGCCAACGATGGCGTCAGCCGTTCGATCGCTGCCGAGGCCGGCGACGAAGGATCGGTCGATCTTGAGGGCCTGGACCGGAAAGCGATGCACGTACAGCAGCGAGGAGTACGCCGTCCCGAAATCGTCCACGGCGATCTCCATCCCCTCGGCGCGCAATTCTGCGAGCGTGGCCGCCGCGTGTTCGTGATCCTCGAGAAGGGCCGTCTCTGTCAGCTCCAAGCAGACGGCCGATGGCATGAGCCCGGTACTCGAGAGTGCGTCCCGTATGGCCTCGACGGCTCCCTCCTCGGCCAGTTGACGAGCGGACACGTTGACCGACAGCTGCAGCCAGGGCGTCAGCGAGCGACGCCATCGGGCGACCTGCTCCGCGGCCATCTCGATCATCTGGGCACCCAAGAGCGAGATGAGTCCGGCCTTCTCGGCCAGCGGGATGAAGTCATAGGGCGAGACCGACCCGCGCCTCGGGTGTGACCAGCGGGCCAGCGCTTCGACGGCAACGATGGTGCCGTCATAACGGACAACCGGCTGAAAGTGCACCCCGATTTGGCGGTCGTCGACAGCAGTCCGCAGATCCGCCTCGAGCTGCGCCGAAGCGACCGCGGACCTTCGTAGGGTCTCGTCGATGAGCTCAAAGCGGTTGCCGCCCAGCTGCTTTGCTCGAGCCAGAGCCAGATCGGCGTGGAGAAAGAGGCAATCGGGCGAGCTCGCCCCATTCTCGGCGAGGGCGATGCCGATGCTCACCGTGATCCGGATCCGTTCTCCCTCGACAACCATCGGCTGAGCAAGGAGCGCCAGCAGATGTGTTCCGTACGCAGTGGCAACCCGGACGTCGAAACCGGATCCGATGATGAGCGCGAACTCGTCGTCCCCGACGCGACACACCCTCACGTTCGGGCTCGCCCATGCGAGCAACCGCTCGGCGACGACGGTCAGCACCTCGTCGCCGACCTGATGACCGAGTGCCCTGTTGACGATTCTGAATCGATCGATATCCAGCAGGACGAGCGCGACTCCTGGCTCGCGCCGCATTGACGCCAGCGCTTTGAGTGCGGTCCTGCCCCCTCGACCGCTCAACTGCGCAGCGTCGCCACCAGGTGGCACTGCATGCGCTGAACCGCTGAGCCCCTGCAGGCGAATCCGCGGACGCGAGCGAGCGGCGGAGTCACCTACCCACATGTCCGCACCAGTTTCTGTGACTGCGCAGGCGTTGGCTATAGACGAGTCGTCACTTGTCTGGCGACGGTTCGCTTATTTCTCTCAGGTAATCAATCAGCTCCTGCTGGGAGTGGACCCCGAGCTTGCGGAAGACCTTGGACAAGTGGTTGCGAACGGTGCTCTGGCTGAGGTACAGGGACGCGGCGATCGCCGGGACACGATCGCCGGCGGCCAGCCGCCGGACGATGTCCAGTTCACGGCAGGACAATCGTGTCAGTCGGGACGAGGCCCAGGGCATCGTCGCGAGTTGGCGGGAGATCGTGGCCCCGTCGATGGTGCGACCCAGCCGCTCGATGATCTGTAGCATCGCCCCCTCTGAGGTCACGGCGTCGCTGATGCTCTCTTTTCCTGGCAAAAGCGCGAACGCCGCACTCGGCACGGGCGCGAGGGGCAGCAAGAGTACCCAACATAGGATGAATGTTCCCGCGGCGTCCTGAACTCGCGCCCGTTGCGTCACCCCCCGACCCGTTGTGGCGGCCTGTGCCAGAGCCAAGAGGACGCCGGCTGCGTCCGCTTCCATCACGAGGCGCAGCAGCGATTGCCCGATCAAAGCCTCTGGGGCGTAGCCGAGAAGTTCTTGAGCGTCAAAGCTGACTCGATCGATGACGAGGTCCCGGTCGACGGTGCCGACGACCGGTCGCTCACCGCGTGTGCTGGGGGGTGTGGACATCACCCCTGTCTCGGTCGCCTCCCATGCCACGATCAGCACATATCGAGGCGGAGCCACATCCCCAAGTGTCTGCACCCAGACGTGAAAGGGAATCTCGTCGGCGGCCCGCCGGAAGCTGCGCACCGCCTCGTAGCCCTGCAGTCGACCTGATAGCAGGAATTGGACGGCCCCTGTGGGCTCGTCGGCGAGAAAGTCTTCGAGGTACCTGTTGACCACGCTTCCACCTGCAGGCTCGAGAAGCCGAGACGCCGCTGGGCTGGCCACGACGATCAATTCAGATGGCACCTCGACGACGAGGCACAGCAGCGAGCTCCGGCTCACCACTTTGACAACGGAAGGATCAAGGTCGGCCTGGCCACGCTGTTTGGCTGCAGACGAACTGCTCGGAGACGTCATGACCTCCCCCCGGCCTCAGGACCGAAACTATAGGCAGGGGGGTGACGGCGCGCCTTTCCTGCCACGTCGAGGACTCGGCCCAGGTCGAGGACTCACCCCAGGGCGCCCGGGATCTCCGTGGCGGCCCCCAAGCCGGCGAGCTCGCTGCCGGTCACAGAAGGCAAGATCCCGTGGCCACGAGGCCTAGCCGGCTCCCGTGTTCATCCGTGGAACTGGGCCTTTGGCAGGTGGAGAGTTTTGTTGAAACGACCGAGCGATCTAGGCATCGATGAGGAGCCGATCCACCACGTTGGTGACGCCGGGCGCGTTCCAGGCAGCGTTCTCTGCGTCTCGCATCGCAAACCAGGAGCCGACCTCCCCGTCCAGATAGATCGTGTGGCCGCTGCTCGAGACCTGGATGCGGGAATCGTCGATGATGGCGCTCCGACGGAATGCCTTGTTGATGCGGTCGGCCACGTCGGAAGGGATGGGTTGGCTTCCGATCGTGATCTCGTCGGTGATGCCAAGTACGCCGGCGACTCGCCCCACGGCATGCCTGGCGGACGTCTTCTCGAAGTGGTGGCGAACCTCTCCCCGCAGGGTCACCCACCCGTCCGTCACTAAGACGGTGAGCGAACCTTTCGGCACGTGATTGTCGGCATCGAGAGCAGCCACGCTGTCGGCCAGGATGACGTCGTCCTCGACCACCTCGCCAAGGAGGCCGACCCGGAGCTCGTTG
>DASPSK010000342.1:0-6036 GCA_035623975.1 Acidimicrobiales bacterium
CGTGCGCGCCCGCTGCGGCGGCGTCACCGTCGTCTGCGTGTACGTCCCGAACGGCCGAGCCGTCGACAGCGAGCATTACGTGGCGAAGCTCGCCTGGCTGGATGCTCTGGAGGGCTACGTCGCCGGCACCCACCCGGCGACCGCGGACGTCGTCGTCTGTGGTGACTTCAACGTCGCCCCGAGCGACCTCGACGTCTTCGACCCGGCCTTCTTCGAGGGCGCCACCCACGTCACGCCCGCCGAACGCGAGGCTGTGTCACGCCTGCTCGACCTCGGTCTGGAGGACGTCCTTCGCATCCACTATCCGAAGACAAGCGGCTTGTACAGTTGGTGGGACTACCGCGCCGGCAACTTCCACAAAGGCCGCGGCATGCGGATCGATCTCATCCTGGCGTCACGCTCGCTCTCCGAGCGGGTCGAGTGGGTGCTGATCGATCGGAACGCTCGCCGAGGTCAGGGCTCCAAAACGGCGCCCCAGCCGAGTGACCATGCTCCCGTGGTGATGGAACTGGCGAATAAGTGCTGAGAGTGAGCAGTCGCGCGCAGAGAGCGCGCGGTTTGCTACGATGCAGGCACGAATCGTTTAAAGGTGTCATCGCCTTGGGTCGATAAATGTCCCGATAGGGCCGTTGTGGCGACCGAGCGAGGGGTCCCGCTGGGATGAAGCAAGGTACTGCGAGGGAATCCGACGGCGGTTGGCTGGCTGGCGCGCGGCGCCGCTTGGCGGCGCGCAACGACGCCGGCATCTCCATGGTCGAGCTGATCGTCGCCGTCGTGATCATCGCCATCGTCCTCTTGTCCGGGACGACGGCGATCGACTTCGCCCTCAGCGTCAGCAACGCCCAGCGGCTGAAGGTCGAGGCCACGAACCTCGCCGTCACCAGCATGGAGAGGGACGAGCAGCTGGCAGCCTCACTCGGCATCGGCACGAAGACGGCCACGAAGACGATCAACACGACGACCTTCACGGTGGTGACGGCCGTGACCGACTTCGACCAGAACGGTAGCCAGCTGACGACGGTGTGCACTTCGAGTGGCAGCTCCGTGTCCCAGCAGATCTGGCAGGTGACGGTCACCATCACCTGGCCCGACATGAACGGGGCGCCGCCCGTCACCCAGTCGACTGAGGTGGCGCCCGGTCAGGTCAACGCCCTGGACCTGACCGACGGAGAGATCGCCGTGGCGGTGAACGGAACGACCGGCACCTACCTCACGACCCCGCTCAACTTCACCGTCACGCCGCAGTACATCGGACAGGTCACCCCTGCGCCTGCCTACCCGACGCCGTCGGGCCAGACCGACCCGGCCGGCACGATCTTCAACACGGGCTCGTACGGGTGCGGCGTCGTCACCGGCCTCGCCACCAACCCCTCGTGGAACTACGTCGTCACGCTCGTTGACAACCCCGGCTGGGTGTCGTCGTCGGAGTTGAGCGACGTCGACCTCATCGGTGGCAACCCGGACGACCCGACCCAGACCCTCTCCACTCTCGCCGGCGAGGTGAGCCGAACGAACCCGCCGTTCCAGATGGCCTTGGGAGTCACCACGACGATCACCCTGCAGCCGGTCAGCTACTCGTGTAGCGGAGGCAACCCGGGACCGTCCTGCTACGTGAGCTCGGGAGCGGGCTATGCCACCCCGGTGGCGCCGCTGCCCGTCACCTTCGGCAACTCCTCGCTCCCCAACGGTCAGTACACCTTCGGCAGCGTGTCGAGCGGTTCGACCGAGCTCCTCTACCCGTACGCCTCCTACGACGTCTGGTCAGGCGACATGGCGCAGAGCAACCCGGGTGCGACGGTGACGGGCACGGGCACCCTGATCTATACGGGGCCCGGGTCCGACGACGACACACCGGCACCCGTGCTGCTCACCCTGACGGGAGGGACCACGGCGGCGGTGTCGGTTCCCACCTACGACCTGTCGATCCAGGTCACCAGCGCCTGCGCAGGGTCCACCCTGGTTGCCACCGAGCAGTCGGGGTCGGACCTCGCCTATGACCTCAACCCCCTTTCGGGCTCGACGAGCGCATCGGGCATGCCTCTTGGCCAGTACCTCCTGTCGGTCTCCGGCAGCTGCACGCTGTCGTCGGCGAACGGGCTCTACGTCTGGGTCACGCCGACCGGCGTGTACCAGTCGGCCACCGAGATGACGAGCCCCTACACGGGCACGGCTGTGAGCACAACCGGCAGCGTGCAGGTGACGGAATGACCTCCACCGACCGGTTCTCCTCTCGCCGAGGTGACGGCACCGCGATCGGCCGGTTGTTGCGGCGGCTACGCCGGCGCGACGAGGGTGGCATGACGCTGATCGAGGTCACCGTGACCGTGGCGCTCACGGCGATCGTGATGGCGATGGCCACCTTCATCGTCGTCAACGTTCTCCAGGAGACGACAGGGGAGCAGGCTTCCATCCAGGGTGTCGAGCAAGCCCAGCTCGCGGAGCGCTCCTTCACCCAGTACCTCCGCTCCGCCGTGTCGCTGCTGAACATCAAGACCAACGACATCACTTTCACGGCCTATACGGGCTTGGTGAGCGGCGTTCCCCAGCTCGAGACGATCGAAGCCGAGCTGTGCGAGACGAGCTCCAAGAACGTCGACAACCTCGACGTGATCTACGGGCTGCCGAGCGAGTCGGCCACACCGAACACGGGCTGGAACGGTGTTCACAACTGCAACCTGACGACGACGACGACGACCGCCCTGCCGGCCGGTGTCCGCCTCGTCGAGTCGTTCGACATCACGCCGCCCTCCGTCGGAGGTGACATCTTCACCTACTACCAGTTCACGGGCTCGAGCTTCACCCCCTTCCTCTCGACCATCTCCGCCGCCGACGACCCGACGGCGGTCAGCGCCATCAAGGTCAACATCACCTTCCTTCCCCCTCCAGGAAGCGTGACGAAGGAGTTCCACACTGAGCTCGGAACGACGTTGAACACAACGATCTTCCTCCGGAATGCGTCTTGAGGTAGCGATGACACCTGACCCACACCCATGCAACTCGCGACTGCGCCAGGCTTTCGCCGTCCGCCTCAAGGCTCTCCGCGAGCGGACCGACGAGGGACAGGCTCTCGTCCTGGCGATGATCATCGTGCTCCTCATCGGGCTGCTGCCGGCCATCATCTTGTCGAGCCTGAACCAGGAGATGCCGTACGCCTCGGAGACGGTGAACTACGAGAGCGCCCTGGCCGCGGCCGAGGCCGGCGTGCAGGAGTATGCCAACTTGATGGACCAGTACCCGGGGTACTTCGACTACGCACCCCAGGCCGGCGGAGCCAACTCGACGAACGACCCGGGCCTCCCCGGCGGCCCCAACAATGCCCTCGGCGCCTGGGAGACGATCGCGGGCACGAGCCCTCTTGAGGCCTTCACCTACTACCCGGACACGTCCGAGCTCACGGCCACGCAGTCGGCCACCAACCCGTTCGGCGGCGACGTGCTCCTCGTCGTCACAGGGAAGGCAGGCACCGGCCAGGGTACCCAGTACCGCCGCATCGAGGCGGCTTTTAGCCTGTCGGGCGTGCTCACCGACGTCTACTTCTCGAACTTCGAGCAGCCCGGGGATGGTGACCTCGACCAGTGGGAGAACACCTACCAGTGCAACCCCGTCGGCAGCAACACGGGACCCAACTGCAACTACAACGACCGGATCACCGGCACGCACGAGTTCGACGAGGCGACGGCCACCACTCCCTGCGGCTCCCCGGCCACCGTCAACAACTGCTACACGGCACCCGATGGCGCCACCGACGTGCCGATGGCGACGGCGCTCTGCCAGTACGACGCCGACCAGCCGAACACGTTCATCGACTGGTACAGCCAGTACGTGTCTTCGATCTACCCGCAGCCCGGCTACCCGGACGCCGGCACCGCCTACAGCGAGACGAACAACTACTACGGACCGTGGTACGGCAACTTCATCGACCCGCTGGACACGGCCTATCAATTCGGGTTCAGCGCCCCGAAGAATTCAGCCTCCGGCGGCCCGATGGTGTCAGGCGAGGGTGACCAGAGCGCCTGCAACACGAACTACTGGATCACCGGCGACACCTTCGACGGGCCCGTCTACTCCCAGGACGAGCTGACGACTTGCGGTGCGCCGGCCTTCACGGGCTCGGGGCACAACCTCACCACGGCCGTCCCGCCGAACTTCCCCTTCCCGGCGACGGCTTCCACGGGCTGGCCGGGGCAGAAGAAGCCGGCGCTCGTGAGCGGGAGCTACATCAGCGAGCCCTACGGGTACGACTGGGACCCTTGGCAGGACGGGGGTTTATGCGAGGGCGGCGGTACCGGCGGCACACCGGACGAGGGGGTGAACGCCCCGAGCTTCACCGATCCCGCCTCACCGCACCTCGGCATCTCCCAGTCGCTCCCGAGCGCCAACCAGGGCCTCCTCAGCGAGATCGAGAGCGGGAGAGTCGCCGGCTGCGTGTACACGGGGCCAACGATGATCCGCTTCTCCTACAACACCTCCACCGACGTCGAGACGATGAGCGTGTGGAGCCCGCTCACCAAGCAGACCTACGGCGTGGGATCCCCGAACCCCACCGCCATCGACACCGCCGACAACGTCAACTGCGGCGACACGTCCAGCACGGGCTTCCAGGATCTCTGCGGCGGCACGTCGTGCACCGGGAGCAACACCCAGGTGACCGGCAGCGGCGCGGGTACGGTGCAGGCGGGCAACTTCGCCCAGGTGCCCGTGTCGACCAACTTCGTGATCGCCGTGCAGAGCCTCCCCTCGGCGCCCGATCCCAACAGCTGGGCCACGCTGCCGGCGGCGGAGTCGAACGCCACGGTGGCTGGATGCATCGATCCATGGGTGAACCCCGACTCGCCCTCGGCCGCCGTCACGACCCAGACCTGCACCGAGGGCGACGCCATCCTCTCGGGGGCGGTCTCCTACCAGCTCACGATCTCGGCCGCCAACGACATCATCGTCGCCCGGAGCCTCGTCTACGGCTGCGCCGTCAACGCCGGCGGCACCTACCAGGACAACCTCGCCAGCTGCCAGAGCTCGCCGGACGTCCTCGGCCTCATCGCCCTGAACGACATCTGGATGGCGCAGCCCTACAACCCCACGACCAACCAGATGGCGCCCGAGTGCACGGACAACACGGACCTGGCTCCAGCATCGATCGCCTGGGCCAACATGGTGCCCAACTGCACGGTCGTGGACCCCGTCATCGACGCCGCCACGGCGGCCCTCACCGGCTTCTTCGAGGTGGAGTACTGGCGGGAGGGCAACGGCGAAGGGGGCACGATCTACTTCAACGGATCGGACGCCGTCAACAACGCCGGCCAGTTCGGCGTGTTCGGATCGGGCGGCCTCACACAGGGTTACTACCTCGACCTCAACTACGACGGCCGGCTGCTGGCCGACTCGCCGCCGCAGTACCTGCCGGCGACCGATGGAGTCTGGGGGGAGGCCGGTTGGGTGACGTGTGGCTCGACCTCGCCGAACCCGTCCACGGCCGGTTACCCAACGAGCTCGGTCCCCGCCTGCACTCCACTCGGGGGCGCCTACGCACCCTGAGCGCCGCCGCACGCCCGTGCCGTAACGGCTGAGGCGAGTGTCCCTGAGCCGAGCTAAGGCACCGGCCCCTCGATCGGGCCGGCGTCGGCGTAGCCCTGGCGAACGCCCCGCCCGGCGCGGCGCTCGAGCTGCTCGGGCTCGTACAGCATCCAGTAGGCGTTGCGGGCGTGCTTGCGGGCGCGGGCCTCGCCCACGGGCACGAGCCTGGCAGGATCCTCCTCCTCGTTCTCGTGCACGAAGACCTCGAGGATGTGGGTGGAGGTGAGCAGCTGGGCCATCATGATGCCCTGCGAGGCCTCGTGGGCACAGACCTGGTCGATGGCCGCCCGCCCGGGCATGCCGAGGGCGACGACGATGGCGCAGCCCTCGGACTCGATGAGACGCTTGCAGGCGACGGCGAGGTCCTTGAAGCCGGGCACCGTCCGGCGCACGATCTCGAAGCGCTCGCCGTAGCCGGCGCATGATTTCAGCTCGTCGACGGCGTAGCCGCCGAGGTCGAGGCGG
>DASPSK010000347.1:0-2124 GCA_035623975.1 Acidimicrobiales bacterium
GAGCTGGGGCCGAGCGAGATCGACGCCCTCGCTTGAGGGACTCCCGCGGGCGCCCATGAGCCTCATCGATCGGGGCTTCCGGGAGAAGATCGTTCTCGTCGGCGTCGTGTCCTGGCCGCGCACTACGGGCGAGGTCGAGGCGAGCCTCGACGAGCTGGCGCTGCTCGTGGACACGGCCGGAGCCGACGAAGTCGGTCGCGTGATCCAGCGGCGGGAGACGCCCGACCCGGCCACCTACATCGGTCAGGGAAAGGCGAACGAGCTCCGCCGCCTCTCGGATGCCCTCGACGCCGACACGGTCGTGTTCGACGACGAGCTCACGCCGGCCCAGCAGCGCAACCTCGAAAAGGCGCTCGGGCGCACCGCCATCGACCGGACCGCCGTCATCCTCGACATCTTCGCCCAGAACGCCCGCACCGAGGAGGGCAAGGCGCAGGTCGAGCTGGCGCTGTTGCAGTACCGCCTGCCCCGCCTGCGCGGCCGGGGTGTCACGCTGTCCCAGCAGGCAGGCCGCATCGGGACGAGAGGTCCGGGCGAGACGCAGCTCGAGGAGGACCGCCGCCGGATCACGCGGCGGATGCGCAAGCTCGAGGCCGAGTTGAAGGCGCTCGAGGCGACGCGGCGGACCCAGCGCCGCTCGCGGGCACGCAGCGCCTACCGGGAGGTCTCCCTCGTCGGTTACACGAATGCGGGGAAGTCGACCCTCCTCAACCGCCTGACGGCGGCGGACGTGCTCGTCGAGAACCGCCTGTTCTCGACGCTCGATCCGAGGACGCGGCGCCTCGAGCTCCCGGGTGGGGAGACCGTGTTGTTCTCCGACACGGTGGGTTTCGTGCGCAAACTGCCGCACCTGCTCGTGGATGCTTTTCACGCCACGCTCGAAGTCGTGACGACGGCCGATCTGCTCGTGCACGTCGTCGACGGCTCGGCGACGGATCCGGTCGGCCAGATCCAGGCGGTCCGCAGCGTGCTCGCCGAGATCGGGGCGAACGATGTCCCCGAGCTTCTGGCGATCAACAAATCCGATCGCGTGCCCCGGGCGGCCGCCAGGTTGGCGGCCACGTACCCGGGGGCGGTGGCGTTCTCCGCCCTCACCGGCCGGGGCGTGCCCGAGCTGCTGCGCGCCGTCGCCGACCGGCTGCGCGCCTTCGACCGCACGGTCGAGCTCTGCGTGCCCGTCGCCCGGGGCGACGTCGTGGCCGCGCTGCACCGTCAAGGCGAGGTGCTCGACGAGACCTACGAGGGGGAGGCCGTGCAGGTGCGTGCGAGGCTGGACGACGAGGGAATCCGACGTTTTGAGGAGTTCGTGAAACCATGAGCGTGGCGAGCCGACCCGCCGTCCCAGCCGGAGGCTTCGTGCCGCCTGTGTACCCCTTCGACAGGCTGACCGAGTTCGCCGAGCTCGCTTCGGCCCACGAGGGCGGCGCCGTCGACCTCTCGATCGGCACGCCGTGCGACCCGCCGCCTCCTGAGGTCGTGGACGCCCTCGGCAACTCCGGCGCCGAACGCGGATATCCGACCTCCCTCGGGTCGCTGGAGCTGCGGGAGGCGGCCTCGGGGTGGATGGAGCGCCGCCTCGGTGTGGAGGTTCTGCCGTCGGCCATCGCCGCCTGCGTGGGCACGAAAGAGCTCGTTGCCGGTGTGCCCCAATGGCTCCGGCTCCGCGACCCGTCGCGCGACACCGTGCTTTGCCCGTCTCTGGCCTACCCGACCTACGAGATGGGGGCGACCTTGGCTAGCTGCCGTGCCGTGCACGTGCCGACCGGACCCGACGGAGGCATGGATCTGGCAGCCGTCGCCGAGGAGGACGCCGTCCGGGCGCTGTGCCTGTGGGTGAACACCCCGGCCAACCCGGGCGGCCAGCTCGAGGAGCTCGGAGCCATCGCCGCGTGGGCGAGGGCGCGGGACATCCCCGTCTTCTCGGACGAGTGCTACGTGGAATTCACCTGGGCCGGCGCCCGCAGGACCATCCTTCAACACGGAGACAGCGGCGTCGTCGCCGTCCACTCGCTCTCGAAGCGTTCGAACCTCGCCGGCCTGCGCGCCGGCGTCTTCGCCGGCGACCCTGAGCTGGTCGCCTACCTGGCGGCCGTCCGCCGGCATGCAGGCTTCATGGTGCCCGGC
>DASPSK010000348.1:0-4488 GCA_035623975.1 Acidimicrobiales bacterium
TCGTGAGCCTCGCGGGCTGTGACACAGTCATCTGCGTGGCTCCGATGTCGTTCGACCCGAGTCGACCTCCGGACCCCCGGGACCGGGTGATACGGGAGGTGGCGACCCGCGCTCTTCTTCGCGCAACCGGCCGTCTCCGCCGGCAGGGCATCCGCGTGGTGACCCTCACCCCGGGACCGAAGGAGGTGGCCGTCCAGGGCGTCAACCTCATGCGCTCGACGGCCCTCGAGCAGGTTGCCGAGGTGGCCTACGCCGAGACGGTGGCGCACCTGCGGCAGTTGAAGGACCGCGGCCACCTCGGGGGTGTGGCGGCCTGAGGGTTGGGTGGCGCGACGGCGTCGGCTTCGTGGCCGCCGGTGGCGTCGGCCTCGGCGCCGTTCCGTGCGCCCAGCGCGACCGCATCTGGCCTGCATCCGGCCGGCCAGTTGCGCCCTGCACAGTCGCCCCCCGCACACAGATCGGCCTCGTGGCGGGCCTCGGCGGCGTTCCGTGCGCCCCGCGCGACCGCATAGGGCCTGTACGGTCGCGCCCCGCACACAGATCGGCCTCGCTGAGCCGTGCGGCGCCGTTCCGTGCGCCCAGCGCGACCGCTGCGCCACCGGGCCGGGCCGGGGCGGCGCGCACAGCCGCCCGCCGCCGCTGCCCTACCGCTTGAGCGGGAGGGCAGCGAGGACGACCTTTGGCACCTGACTCCGCCGGGGGGCGCCGAGGGCGACGACGAGAAGCTTCGTGTCGTGCCCCGTGGCGCTGGCGTCGGGGATCGCGCCCTCCGAGCACGGCATCGTGTGGCGCCGCCCAGCGAGCCCGAACTGGCACCACGGCCCCGCCGGTCCCACTCCGAAGCGAGGCCGTGCCTCCGGAGCGACGATCGCCACCGACGGCCGCGTGCCGTCGAGGTCGCCATAGGAGATCGATGGGCCGAGGGTCCCGAGCAACGGACGATCATCCGTCTTCGTGATGAGCTGTTGGAGCAGCCGGCGCGTCGTCCTCCAACGGGGCTGCCCGAGCGACACGGGCCGGCCCGCGATCACGACGGCTTCGGGCCGCGCTGGGTCGGGCGGTTCGGAGTCCGGCCCGATCGTCAGCTCCACGGCGCTGAGCTGACGATCGGGCCAGCTCGGCACGGGCGCCTCGTCCGTGCCGGCCTCCAAAGGATCCGTCGGGGAATCCGGTGGGGTCGCCTCGAGGCCGCCGGAGGGGGCCGGTGCCCGCAGCAGCGCCCCCGAGTCGAGATCGACCGCTACCCAATCGGGGCCGGGCACGAGCACCAGGCAGCGGAGCACGGTGCCGACGCCGTCGGCCCGCAGCTGGCCGGCGCGAAAATGCCGTGCCGCCGGAACACGCAGGACTCGTCGGCGTCTTGCCGCCGAGTCAGACGTTGAGCCCACCAGTGCGGGCCGGCCGACAACTCGGGCAGGAGGGCCGCTGCGGGCGCGACGCCTCTTCGACTCTCGAGCCATGGCTAGACCGTAGTCAAGCGGGCGAGTGCCCGCGGCCGGAAGGGCGGAAGGGCGGAAGGGCGGAAGGGCGGAAGGGCGGATGTGGACTGGGCGCCTCAGGCGGTGGACGTCCCGGTCAGCACGATCTGTTCGTAGCCCGGAGTCCCGTCGTTGTTGTTCGTGTTGTCGTAGAGCTCGATTGTGGCCGTCAGACCCGCCTCGGCCGATCCGGGTTGGAAGACGAGCTCGAACTCGCAGCTTTGGCCGGGATCGAGTACCAGACCCGGTGTCGAGCAGTACACGTAGCTGCCGTCGACCGTCGTGTAGGGGTAATAGACGAAGTCTTGAGGGTTAGGGCCGGTCCAGGTGTAGTCAGCGAATCGGAGACCCACGGTGGTGCTCGTGTTCGTGATCGTGACGTCTTCGACCGTGTAGTCGCCGATGGACGTGGTCCCCGGGAAGGTGTAGTTGTTCGTGCTCACCGTCGACGTGGACCACTCACCTGTCCCCGTCAGGGGGACGTCGGTCGCCGCCCCGGCGACGTTGTCGACGATCACAACCTCGGAGCTTCTCGTGCCGGAGTCCGACGGATCGAAGGAGACGAGGAAGGTGCAGGTGTCGCCGACGCTGATGATGTTTCCGCCTGGCACGCCCTCGCAGGTATCGCCTTCCAGGCTGAAGTCGGCTGCGTCGCCTCCCTGCACGTAGATGTTGGTGATGAGCAGCGGGACGCTCCCCGAGTTGGTCACGGTGATGGGCTCGTAGTCGGTGGCGATGAACACGCCCTCGGGAGTCCCGAAGGTGAGGTCGCTCGTGTTGACCGAGGCCGTGGCGAACTCGCCCGTCCCGGCCAGCCCGAGGGGCGCCGAAGTACCGCTCGCCCCCCAGCTGGCGTCGAAGACGTCGAGAGTGGCGGTACGGCTACCGCCCGACTGGGGCTTGAAGGTGACCGACAGATCGCAGGACTGCCGGGGCGAGAGCGCCACGTCGCAGTTTCCCTCTGTGAATGTGAAGTCGGAGGTGTCAGCCCCGACGAGGGAGAAGTTCGTCAGGTTCTGCGTGGCCGAGCCGCTGTTGTTCGTCACTTGGACGTTGACCGGGTTGCTCACGATGCTCACGCCTTGAGACCCGAAGTAGACCGAAGTCGGCGTGAAGCTGATGGGGGGCGGTGCGGCCCCTACGCCAATGACGAGGTTCTGGGCATGTCTCGTCCCGGTGTTGTTCGTTACCGAGAACGCGAAGGTGTAGTCGAGCGGACTACCGCTGTTGTTCCTCGGGATGGTGACCTTCCTCGAGTAGGTGTTGCCGCAAGCCGAGCTTGATCCGAGGCCGCTCAGATGCGGACTTACCGAAAGTGTGCACGTCTGGGCGTACTTGAACTTTCCGGTGAACGTGACAGTCCCACCCGCGTCACCCAGCTGTCTGGGGGACGCCTTCCATGACGTTATGGCCGGAGTCGGAGAGGATTTCGGACTGGCCATAGCCGGGTTGACGGCCAATGTCAGCACCGCGCTCAGCGCCAACGGCACCGCCACAAACGCACGCCGCGTTCCAACCAGCTTCTTGCTCAACATGATGAATGCTCCCGCCGTAGCTGTCTCTGCATTGGGAAGCATAGACGCCCCGCACACCTCGTCCGCGAATGGTGTCCCGGTCAGCGAGCCAGGGCCGCCGTCATCTCCTCGTCCAGCTTCTCGGCGGTGGCGGCCGGCAGGCGGCAGGCGCCCGCCCGACATACATAGGCGAAACCCTCCGCCCTTCCCTCCAGCAACGGCACCGGCGGCCCGTGCTTTGCCGCCTCGGCGTCGGCGCTCCAAGCGATGACTGTGCGAGGGAACCAACTTCTGGCGGCGCGGCTGACAAGATCCGACCGCTTGCCGGTGACGGCGATCTCGACGGTGCCGGCAGCGAGCAGGTCGGCCGTCCCGAGGAGCGCCGCCACGGCCGTCGGGGCGCGCCGGACGAGCTCGGCGGCCGAGGCGAGCAAACGGCGTGCGGCATCGTCGTAGTCCGCGCGCCCGAGCAGCGGCGCCAGCCGGGCGAGCGCGCCCACGGCGACCGAGAGGGCCGACGGCGTCACGTTGTCGTAGAGCTCACGTGGTCGCACGACGAGGCGCTCGGCGTCAGCGCCCGTCGTGAACAGGCCGCCCGTCTCCACGTCCTCGAAGAGCTCCAGCAGCTGGTCGGCCACCTCGCTCGCCGCCTGCAGCCACTTCGCCTGACCGGTGCACTCGAACAAGCGGACACAGGCCTCCACCAGCCAGGCGGCGTCGGTTGCATAGCCGAGAAGCTCGCCGTGCCCGTCGCCCCGCGGCGGGCAGCGCAGGACGCGTCCGTCCCCGGGGCGGCGACATCGCCCGACGAGCAGCTCGCCGAGCTCCTCGGCCGCCTGCCGCCAGCGAGCTTCACCCGTCGCCAGCGCCGCCTCGGCGAGCGTGGAGCACATCATGGCGTTCCACTCCGTCAGCAGCTTGTCGTCCCGCCCCGGCCGGACCCGGGTCGAGCGCGCCGCGAAGAGCCGCCGCCTCGCCTCCTCGATGCTGCCGTTGCGGAGAAGATCGCCACGCTCGGCACGAAAGAGAATGCTCCGCCCCTCGAAGTTGCCGCCCGGCCGTACCCCCCACCACCGAATGGCCGGTGCCGCCAGCTCCGGGCCGAGTACCGACTCGATCTCCGCCTCGGTCCAGGTGTAGAAGAGGCCCTCCTCGCCCTCGGAGTCGGCGTCCTCCGCCGAGGCGATTCCCCCGCCGGCAAGTGACAGATCCCGCAGGACGTAGGTGACGATCTCCTCGAGCACCTGGCGCCAGCGGGCGTCGCCCGTCATCTGCCAGGCGTGCAGGTAGACACGGGCAAGGAGCGCCTCGTCGTAGAGCATCTTCTCGAAGTGGGGGACCAGCCACTCCCGGTCCACCGAGTACCGCGAGAAACCCCCTCCCACGTGGTCCCAGATCCCCCCCGAGGCCATCGCCTCGAGCGCCTCGAGAGCAACTTCGAGCGGAGCGCCCGCGCCGGCGCCTGTCACCTCGATCCCCTCCACGTGGGCGCGCAG
>DASPSK010000357.1:0-14519 GCA_035623975.1 Acidimicrobiales bacterium
CGAGCCGGCCGCCGACGAGCTGCTCGCGACGCTGGCCGCCTGGGGCGAGCTGCCTGACGGTCTGCTACCCCTGCCACACGGTGAGGGGGAGACGGCTCCCGAAGAAACGGAGGCCCCATGACGACATCCGACCCTTCACCCCCAGCTACTGAGGTCGGAGGGGGGAAGGCGGCCGAGGGCGAGAGCGGCCGCGTCGCCGTCGTCACGGGGGCCGGCCGCGGTATCGGCGCCGACGTCGCCCGAGGGCTCGCGAAGGCGGGCTGGCGCCTCGTGCTCGTCGACGTGTGCGCCGACGACCCTGCCGTGGGCTACCCACTGGCGACTCACGACGAGCTCGAGGCCGTCGTGGCGGAATGCGGCCCGGAAGCGCTCGGCCACGTGGCCGACGTGCGCCACCAGGGCAGCCTCGCCGCTGCGGTGGAACGGGCGAGGGAGCGCTTCGGAGGTCTCGACGCCGCCGTCGCCGTCGCCGGTGTGATCGCCGGCGGTCCGCCCGCCTGGGAGACCGCCGACGAGCTGTGGGAGGCGATGGTCGGCGTCAACCTCGCCGGGGTGTGGCGACTGGCACGCGCCGCCCTGCCGGCCATGCTGCAACGGCCGATGCCGAGGCAGGGGCGTTTCGTGGCCGTCGCCTCCGCCGGCGCCCTCGTCGGGCTGCCTCGACTGAGCGCCTACGTAGCTGCCAAGCATGGCGTCGTCGGCCTCGTCCGCAGCCTCGCCGCCGAGCTCGGCCCGGAAGGGATCACCGCCAACGTCGTGGCGCCCGGCTCCACGCGCACGGCGGCGCTCGCCGCCAGCGCGGCCGTCTACGGGCTAGAGAGCCCGGAGGAGTTCGGCGCGCACCACCTCGAGCCCCGCCTGCTCGAGCCGCCAGAGGTGGCGGCGGCCGTCGTGTGGCTGTGCGGGACGTCGTCGAGCGGTGTGACGGGCGCCGTCCTGCCCGTCGACGCCGGCATGACGGCTCGCTGAGGGCGGCCAGTCGCCCGACCCGTCGCCGGACCCGGTGCCCCCGGGCACCGCCGCTCGCAGGCAAAGCGCCGCCCTACGGTGAGTCACCCGCCTCGAGGCGTGCCGGCGCAGGCCGGCGCCGGATCGGCGTGAAGTGCAGTCCGGGCGCTGGTACCGTCGGCCGCGGGAGGGATGCGAGGGCGAAAGTGCCCCGCATCGGACCGCTCGAGGAAGGAGCTGGGTCAATGCAGGCCAAGGCCGCCGTCTTGTGGGGACTGAATGAACCGTGGCGGATCGAGGACGTCGAGCTGGACGATCCCGAGCCGGAGGAGGTCCTCGTGCGCATGGGCGCCGCCGGCCTGTGCCACTCCGATGAGCACATCGTCACCGGTGACATCCCCATGGCGCTCCCGGCCGTGGGCGGGCACGAGGGCGCCGGCGTCGTCGAGAAGGTCGGCGAGCACGTGACGAGCGTCAAGCCCGGCGACCACGTCGTCATGAGCTTCATCCCGAGCTGCGGTCGATGCCGCCCGTGTGCCAGCGGCCACCAGAACCTCTGCGACCTCGGTCAGTACCTCATGCTCGGCACGCCCATCGCCAACGGCCTCCACCGGATGAGGGTGAAGGGGCAGGGGCTGGCGCCCATGTCCCTCGTCGGTTGCTTCGCCTCCCACCAGGTGCTGCACGAAGCCTCCGTCATCAAGATCGACTCCGACATCCCCCTCGACAGGGCGGCTCTCGTCAGCTGCGGCGTGGCCACGGGTTGGGGATCGGCCGTCCACACCGCAGGCGTCGGGCCAGGCGACGTCGTCGTGGTCGTCGGGGTGGGCGGGATCGGCTCGAACGCCGTGCAGGGCGCCAAGATGGCGGGCGCCCGCTGGATCATCGCCGTCGACCCCGTCGAGCTCAAGCGGGAGAGCGCCAAGCGATTCGGGGCCACGCACACCGCCAGGGACGTCTTCGAGGCCTTCTCGCTCGTGAACGACCTGACCCGGGGCCAGCTCGCCGACTCGGCCATCATCACCACGGGAGTGGCGCACGGCGATCTCCTCGGTTCGACGGTCTCGCTCGTGCGCAAGGGCGGGGCGGTCGTCGTGACGGCCATCGCCCCCTTTGCCCAGTCGCAGGTCACCTTGTCTCTCTTCGAGCTGACGCTCTGGCAGAAGGAGGTGCGAGGCTCGCTCTTCGGCGGCGGCAACCCCAGGGCCGACATCCCGAGGATCCTCTCGCTGTACCGCGAAGGCACCCTCCTCCTCGACGAGCTGATCACGAAGACGTACCCGCTCGAGGAGATCAACGCGGGGTACCAGGACATGCGTGACGGCAAGAACGTGCGAGGCGTCCTCGTCTTCGAGTGACGGCTCCGGCCGGGCGGCGCCTGCAGCCGAGGCGGTACCCCCGGCGGCCCCGGCCATCGTCGTCCTCGACCGGCGGGTCCGCCGGCTCGGCCGCCGGGGCGAGGTGCTGCTCGGAGGCGAGCCGTTTCGCCTCCTCAGGCTGAGCGAGCGCGGGGCTCGCCTCCTCGACGCCCTCGCGAGGGGCGGGAGCGTGACGGCGCCGGAGGGGAAGGAGCTGGCGCGCCGGCTCGTGCTCGGCGGCTTCGCCCATCCGGTCCCGCCCGAACGCTCGCCGACCACCGGCGAGCTGACCGTGGTCGTGCCGGTACGCGACGACGACACCGCTGCCGCCCGGCTGCTCGAGCCGCTACGGCAGGCCGCAGGGCCGGTCATCGTCGTCGACGACGGCTCCCTGCCGGCGAGCGCCTGCCGACTCGAGGTGGCCGCCGCCGCCGCCGGGGCGACCCTCGTGCGCCGGCACGACTCGGCGGGTCCCGCCTCGGCCCGCAATGCCGCCCGCCCTTTTGTCGACTCGCCCCTCGTCGCCTTCGTGGACGCCGACGTCGTCCTGCGGGCGAGCTGGCTCGATTGTCTCCTCGGCCACTTCGACGACGCCGCCGTGGCGGCGGTCGCCCCCCGCGTGCGGGCCGGCGGCACCGGTGGCCTGGCGGGTTACGAATCGTTGAGCTCGCCCCTCGACCTGGGTGAGCAGCCCGGCCTGGTGGGCGCCCACCGGCGGCTTTCCTACGTCCCCTCGGCGGCGATCGTGGTGCGAAGGGCGGCCCTCGAGGACGTCGGGTGGTTCGATCCGGAGCTTCGAGTCGGGGAGGACGTCGATCTCCTCCGGCGCCTCGAGGACGCCGGCTGGACGGTGCGCTACGAGCCCCGCTCGGTCGTTGGGCACGACAGCCGCCCGAACGTGGTCGGCCTCCTCCGGCAGCGTTTCTCCTACGGGACCTCGGCGGCGGCCCTCGAGCGCCGTCACCCCGGCACGGTGGCGCCCTACGAGGGGAACTGGTGGTCAGCGGCCGCCCTCCTCGTCGCCGGGGCCGCCTTGGTCGCCACCGGCCGCCCCGGCCGCAGCCACCGCCTCCGTCCCCGCCCCGGCCTGGCAGCCGCCCTGGCGGCCGGCACCTGGCTCGGGCTCACGGCCGCGCCCGTCCGCTCGCTGCGATCGAAACTCGGGCGCCTCGGCGTGGACAACCCCACGGTGACGGCGGCGGGGGCCGTCGCCCGCGGGCAGCTGTGGGCCGTGGCCGGCTCGGCCGCCGCGCTCCGCCGCGTCTGGTGGCCGCCGGCGCTCGGGGGCGCCCTCGCCCTGCCGCGGCTGCGCCGCCCGGTGGCCGGGGCGCTCGCGGCGGCGGAGCTCGCCGGCCACCTGCCGCCGTGGTGGCGCGCCCGGCGGGCGCCCGATCCCCCGTCGGCCCGCGCGAGCCTGCCGGCGGCGCTCGCCTTCGGGCTGCTCGACGACCTCGCCTACGGCGCCGGAGTCTGGGCCGGCTGCGTGCGCCACGGGTCCCTCAGAGCCGTCCTGCCCCGCCTGGCTCAACGCCCGGCCGACTCTCCTTCGAGTGCGGGGAGACGGTCCCGCTGAACCTTCCCGAGGGAGCCCCGGGGGATGGCGCCGACAACGACGATCTCCCTCGGGGCGGCGTAACCGGCGATCTCTTGTCCCACGAGCGCCCGCAGGTCCGCCAGCAGCCGCCCCGCAGGCAGCCGGGAGGCGGGCGATGGCACGACGTAGGCCACGACGCGCTCGCCCCATTCGGGATCAGGGGCGCCGGCGACGGCGACGTCCTGCACGGCCGGATGGCGAGCGAGCACCGCCTCGATGGCGCTCGGCCAGAGGTTCTCGCCCCCGCTGATGATCATCTCGCTCAGCCGCCCGTGCACCGTCAGCGTCCCGTCCGGGCGGATCTCGCCGGCATCGCCGGTCGCCAGCCACCCGTCGGCGTCCTTCGGGTCGCGCCCGTCCCGGTAGCAACGCAGCAGCATCGGCCCCCGCACCTGGATCTCGCCGTCGACGACCCGACACTCCGCCCCCTCGATCGTCCGACCGTCGTAGACGAGACCGCTCCCGGTCTCGGTCATCCCGTAGGTCGTGATCACGTTGGCCGGCAGGGCCGCCGGGGGTGCCTGGCCACCGAGGACGATGCACCGGAATCGGTCGGCGAGGGCAGGCCCGAGGCGCTGGAGAGCCGTGGGCACGAGGGACGTGAGCGTGGCGCCGCCGTCCAGGGCCCGCTGCGCCCCTTCCTCCGAGAAACCCTCCACCACCTCGCAGCGCACCCCTGCCGACAGGGACCTCGTCACGACGGAGAGGCCGCCGACGTGGGAGAGGGGGAGGCAGGCCCACCAGACGTCCGTGGCGGGGTCGACCCCGAGTCGCCGGCTCGTGGCGCCGGCCGAAGCCGCCACGGCCGCATGGGTCAGCACCACCCCTTTCGGCTCGCCCGTGCTCCCGCTCGTCGCCATGACGAGGGCGTCGCCGTCGGCGACCGGCTCGCCACCGGGGAGCTCGGTCTCGCCGAGGTCGCCCGAGGGCCCGCGGCGGCCGATCCAGCAGGCCGGCCGCAGCGATGCGAAGAGTCGCTCCCGCGCCGCTGGTGCCAGGCGGAGGTCGACGGGGAGGACGGCGTCACCCGCCTCCCAGGCACGCTGGAGCTGCGTCACGAAGTCGGGGCCGCCAGTCAGGGCAAGGGCGACGAGGCGTGGCATCCGACAAGGCTGCCGTACGCCCGCCGAGCGCCGCCAGCCCCCGCCGCCGCCCCGCCGGCGCCGGGCTCGGCGAATCGGGCCAGGCGCCGATTGGACCGGGCACCAAGGAGTGCCATTAGCCTGACCGCCATGCCGGCAGACTGGAAAGAAACCGGCGACTACCAGGACGTCCGCTACGAGACGGCCGAAGCAGTCGCCAAGATCACGATCTGCCGCCCCGAGGTGCGCAACGCCTTCCGGCCCCAGACCCTCTTCGAGCTCTCACGTGCCTTCGAGGCGGCCCGGGACGACCCCGATGTCGGTGTCGTCATCCTCACCGGGGAGGGGCCGGACGCCTTCTGCTCCGGGGGTGACCAGCGCATCCGCGGCGACGACGGCTACCTCGGCGACGACGAGGTCGCCCGCCGGGGCATCGGGCGCCTCAACGTCCTCGATCTGCAGATACAGATCCGCCGGCTTCCGAAGCCGGTCGTGGCAATGGTGGCCGGCTACGCCATAGGCGGCGGGCACGTGCTCCATCTCGTCTGTGACCTCACGATCGCAGCCGACAACGCCCGCTTCGGCCAGACCGGCCCGAAGGTCGGCAGCTTCGACGGTGGGTTCGGCTCCGGTCTGCTGGCGCGGACCATCGGCGTCAAGCGGGCCAAGGAGATCTGGTTCCTCTGCCGGCAGTACGACGCCGAGCAGGCCCTGGCTTGGGGGCTCGTGAACGCCGTCGTGCCCCTCGAGCGTCTCGAGGACGAGACCCTCGAGTGGTGCCGGACGATGAACAACCTCTCGCCCATCGCCTTGCGGATGCTGAAGGCGGGCTTCAACGCCGCCGACGACGGGCTGGCCGGCGTGCAGCAGCTGGCGGGGGACGCCACGATGCTCTTCTACATGACCGAGGAGGGCCAGGAGGGTCGCAACGCCTACGTCGAGAAGCGGAAGCCGGACTTCTCCCGGTTCCCGCGACGCCCCTGATCGGGTCGCCCTGCAAAGCCAATCGGGACCGGCCATGACCAAGCCGGCCGCGTGGGTGGCGGGGGCACGGCCGCGAACGCTGCCCGTGGCCGTCGTGCCGGTTCTCGTGGGGACGGCGGTGGCAGCCGCCGAGGGCCACGTCATCTGGTGGCGATCGGCTCTCGCCCTCGTCGTCTCCCTCGCCCTCCAGGTCGGCGTCAACTACGCCAACGACTTCTCCGACGGGGTCCGCGGGACCGATACCGTCCGCGTCGGCCCGGTTCGCCTCGTCGCCGGCGGGCTGGCCGCACCGAAGGCGGTCAAGCGGGCGGCCTGGCTGAGCTTCGGCCTCGCCTGCCTGGCCGGCATCGCCCTCGCCTGCGTGAGCTCGCCTTGGCTCCTGGCCGTGGGAGGAGTCTCGGTGGCGGCCGCCTGGTTCTACACGGGAGGGCCACGGCCGTACGGCTACTCGGGTTTTGGCGAGCTGTTCGTCTTTGTCTTTTTCGGGCTGGTCGCCGTCGCCGGCACGGCCTACGTGAGCCTGCACCGCATCACCGGGCTGGCTCTCCTCGCCGCCGTGCCGGTCGGGCTCCTGTCGGTCGCGATCCTCGTCGTGAACAACCTGCGTGACATCCCCACCGACGCCCTCGCGGGCAAGCGGACGCTCGCCGTGCGGCTGGGGGACGCCCGTACCCGCTGGCTCTATGTCGGGTGCCTGGCGGGCGCCTTCGCCCTGACCGTCATACTGGCGGCCGATCGGCGCTTGGCGCTCCTGGCACTGCTGGCCTCCGCTCTCGCCGTTGCACCGGCGCGCCGCGTCCTGCGGGGAGCGGGCGGGCGCGACCTCGTCCCCGTGCTCGTCACGACGGGCCGCCTGCTGCTCGCCTTCGGAGTGCTCCTGGCGGCGGGCATCGCCTGGTGATCACGAGCTCAGCCCCGGCCCGGCGGAGGCCAGACTCCGCCGGCGACAAAGGACCGGATGAGCGTGGCGAACGGCTCCGGCTGCTCGAAGGGGACGGCGTGGCCGGCGCCGGGCACGAGGAGGAAAAGGGCGTTCGCCCCGATCGAGCTTGCGAGACGCTCCCCGAGGGCGACGAACTTCTCGTCCCTGTCGCCGGCCACCACGACCACGGGCATGTGGAGTCCGCGAGCCTGCTCCCACAACGGCAGCTGCGTGCCCAGCCCGAAGTGCCGCAGCGCTCCGGCCAGCTCGGCGGCGTGGTTGACCAGGCGGGAGGGGCGATCGGCCTCCCTCTCGCTCAGGTGCGCGAAGAGAGGCCCTGCCAGCCACTCCTCGATGAAGCGGCCGAGGCCGGCGTCGCCTCCTTGGGCGAGGTGGTCGGCGACGGCGTCGTCGGCGCGCTGGCGATCGGCGCGGGCCCCGGAGTCCTCGATGCCGGCCGTCACCCCGATGAGCACGAGGCGCTCGACCAGGATCGGCCGGCGGAGGGCGAGATGCAGGCAGATGCGGCCGCCGAGGGAGTAGCCGATGTAGGTCCCCTTGCCGCAGCTCTCGGCCAGTTGGTCGGCCGCCCGGGCGAGGTCGCCGGAGGCCCGTGGCGACTCCCCATGGCCGGGGAGGTCGGGGACGACAACCTGATGGTCCTGCTCGAGATCTTCGGCAATGCCCGCCCAGGACCGCGACGACTGCGTGAAGCCATGCACGAGGATGACCCGCTTGCCCTGGCCGGACTCGCGAACGTGCAGCGGGGCGGCCCGCGCTTGGGGAGGCACGGATGTCGAAGGTAACCGCTGACACGGCGGCGGCGTTCTGCTCCACGCTCGTCGACGAATGGCGGCGCGGCGGCGTACGCGACGCCGTCATCTGCCCCGGCTCTCGCTCGACGCCGATGGCCCTTGCCCTTGTGCACCACGGGGGTGTGCGGGTGAGCGTGCGGTTGGACGAGCGGGGGGCGGGTTTCTTTGCCGTGGGACTGGCTCTGGCCAGCGGGCGCCCCACGGTCGTGCTCACCACGAGCGGGACCGCCGCCGCCGAGCTGCATGCCGCCGTCGTCGAGGCGCACCATGCCGGCGTGCCGCTCATCGTCTGCACGGCGGATCGACCCCCGGAGCTGCACGACGTCGGAGCGCCGCAGACGATCGAGCAGGCGCAGCTGTTCGGTCGGGCGGTGCGGTGGTTCGCAGACCCTGGCGTGCCCGACGAGGCTGCCCGGCCGGCGTGGCGCTCTTTTGCCAGTCGTGCCCTCGCAGAGGCGGCGGGCGGTCCGCTCGGACCGGGGCCGGTCCATCTCAACCTGCCGTTCCGCGAGCCGCTTCTCGGCCAGCCGGGCGAGCTCCCGCCGGGACGTTCCGGTGGGAAGCCCTGGCACGAGGTCAGCGCCGGGGCGACGCCCGATCTCGGCCAGCTCGAGGAGCATCTCCGCCCGGGCGTCCGCGGCCTCGTCGTCGCCGGCCGCCGCCCCGGCCAGTCCAGCGCCGACGTGGCGGCCCTGGCGGCGGCGCTCGCTTGGCCCGTGCTGGCCGACCCACCGTCGGGCGGCCGGGTCGCCAGCCCCTATGTCGTCGCCGCCGCCGATGCGTTGCTGCGGGACGAGGGTTTTGCCGCCGAGATGACGCCCGAGGTCGTGCTCCGGATCGGTGACCCGTGGGCCTCGAAGGTGCTGGCGGGCTGGCTTTCGCGCACCGCCGCCGCCGGAGCCGTCCACGTCGCCCTCGACGCCGACTGGACGTGGAAGGACCCGGGACGGGACGTCTCGGTGCGCGCCCGCCGGGCCTGGGTGACGAGAGCTTCTTCCGGTCCGCCTCCGTCCGGCCCCTGGCTCGAGCGTTGGGCGAAGGCCGAGGCAGCGGCACAAGGCGCCATCGACGGGGTGCTCGCCGGCCACTTCGAAGCCACCGAGCCAGGCGTCGCCCGCGCCCTGTTCGCCCACGTGCCCGCCGAGGGGTGCATCGTCGCCTCGTCGTCCATGCCGGTGCGGGAGCTGGAGTGGTTCGCCCGGCCCCGGGCGGACCCACCGAGAGTGCTCGCCAATCGCGGCGCCAACGGCATCGACGGCGTCGTCTCCACGACGCTCGGCGTGGCCGCCTCGGGCGCCGCCGGCGCCGTCTTCGGCCTCGTGGGTGATCTGGCCGTCCTGCACGACGCCTCCGCCCTCGTGCGTCCCGTGGCGGTGGCGCCCGCCATGGCATCCGTCATCGTCGTGCTCGACAACGACGGCGGCGGCATCTTCAACTTCCTCCCCCAGGCGACCGAGCTCCCCACGGCGGAGTTCGAGCTGCTCTTCGGCACGCCGCAGCTGCCGGCCGTGGCCGACCTCGCGCGGGCGTGCGGTTATTGCGTGCGCGAGATCACCGAGGCGGGTGAGCTCGAGCCGGCGCTGGCGGCCGCCCGCCGCGACGCGTCGGCCGGTGGGCTGCCGGCCTTCGTCGTCGTGGACACCGACCGGACGGCGAACGTCGCCCTGCACGCCGAGATCGAGGCGGCCGTGAAGGCGGCGGTCAACGGCCTCTGAGCCCGGGCGCCATCGGGCTGGCGCGAGCCGGCGGTCGCGAAAGGCGGTCCGATGCGCCGGCTCAGGGCCTCGCCTCGAAACGACGGGCGTCGTCGGCGGCGTACTTCGCCACGACCGAGTCGGTGGCGGCGGTCGCCTCGACGCGGGCGACGATCTCTCCGAAGGAGGCGGCCGGGAAAGCGCACGTCATCTCCTCGGGACGCATCCCGGTGCGTGCCCGGCTGAGGGCACAGCCGACGCTGGCGGCCGGCACTCCCTGCTCCTTGGCGATGGCGACGATGTGGCACTGCGGCTTGCCCTCGATCCGCAGCCCGGGGATGGCGTCCGACAGCACCATGAGCTGCCGCCCGTTCACCCGCACCATGACGACGTCCGGCTCGACGCCTGCCGGCAACGTGTCGAGGCGGCCGTACGTGATGACCTCGGGGCGCTCCGTCACGACCGGGATGGCGGGCACCATCTCCGGCGTCACCCAGCCGGAGGCGAGCAGGGCGGCGACGTCGTCGTTGCCGGCCACCTCCTCGAGGGAGGCGAAACCGTGAGTAAGCCGGCCCACGCTGCAGTTGCCATGGTCCTCCGCCTGGGTGGCGAAGGCGCCCTCGGCGCGGCCTGCCTCCATCCAGAACACGCATGAAGCGCTCACCTTGCCGCCGCGCCCATCGGCGGAGGGCTCGCTCATCTGCCCGTCGAACTGGCCCACGCCGGCGCGGAGCTCGTGCTCGAAGGCGAGGAATATCGGCTGCACTGCGAGATGCAGGGCATTCGTGAGGCGGGCGGAGAGGCCGGCCCACTCACTGGCCCTTGTGGTCGTGGACATGAAGGGCAACGGTAGCGGCGCGCTCGCGAGGGCGAGCGAGCAGCCAAAGCGCCCTGCGGCCAACTCCGCCGCCTCGCAACCGGTCTCTGTGGCGTGGCACGCTGTGGACATGCCAACGCTGTCGGAGGATCTGTCCTGGCGCGGCCTGATCGAGCAAGAGAGCCCGCAGGTCCGCCGAGCCCTCGACACCGAACGCCACGCCGGCTATGTGGGCTTCGACCCCAGCGCCGCCAGCCTGCACATCGGCCACCTGCTCGGCATCATCACGCTGCGACGCCTGCAGGACGCCGGCCACCGGCCGATCTCGCTCGCCGGCGGCGGCACGGGCCTCATCGGCGACCCGGGGGGCAAGGCCACCGAGCGCCCGCTCCTGTCGCTCGAGCAGATCGCCGAGAACGTGGCCGGCATCCGCACCCAGCTGGCCGGCCTCCTTGACTTCTCGCCCGAGCGCGGCGAGTCGCAGGCGCTCTTGTTGAACAACGCCGACTGGCTCGTCGAGCTCCGCCTCACCGACTTTCTTCGCGAGATCGGCAAACACTTCACCGTCAACCAGATGATCGCCAAGGAGTCGGTGAGTGCCCGGATCGCCCGTCCCGAGCAGGGCGTCTCCTTCACGGAGTTCAGCTACATGCTGCTGCAGGCGACGGACTTCCTCCATCTCTTCGACGAGCACGCCTGTCGCTTCCAGATGGGCGGCAGCGACCAGTGGGGCAACATCACCATGGGCCTCGACCTGATCCGCAAGACGCGGGGCGAGGAGGCGCACGCCTTCACCTGGCCGCTGCTCGTGCGCAGCGATGGCGCCAAGATGGGCAAGTCCGAGGAGGGAGCCGTCTGGCTCGACCGCCGCCTGACGTCCACCTTCGCCATGTACCAGTGGTTCGTACGCGTTCCCGATGCGGACGCCGGCGTGATGCTGCGGCGTTTCACATTCCTCGGCCACGAGGAGATAGAGCGACTCGAGCAGGCCACCAAGGACCACCCCGAGCGGCGGGAGGCTCAGCAGGCGCTCGCCCTCGACGTCTGCACCTTCGTGCACGGACCCGAAGAAACCGCCCGAGCCGAGCGCGCCGCCCGCGCCCTCTACACCGACGAGATCGCCGCCCTCGACGCCGACCTGCTCGCCGACGTGGTCGCCGACGCCCCCTCATCGGTTGCCGACCGGACGGCGCTCGACGGCGACGGCCTCGATCTGGCGGAGGCACTCGTGACGAGCGGGTTGTGCAGCTCGAGGAGCGAGGCTCGCCGGGTCATCTCCCAAGGCGGGGCTTACGTCGACAATGTGCGCCGGGGAGGAGGCCATGCAGACGCCGGCGCCCTTGTCACCCGCGCCGACCTGCTGGCCGACCGCTACGTGCTTCTGCGCCGCGGAAAGCAGGACTACCACGTGCTGATCTTCGAGTGATCCGGCGGCCCCGGCGCCGCCGGTTGCCGGTCGCCGCCCTCGCCGCCGTGCTGGTGGCGGCGATCCTCGGTGGCTGCGCCCCTTATTCGGGCACGACCGCCCAGAAGGTAAGGCAGTGGGTGTCGCAGAACAGCTTCAGGGAGAATCACGACCTCGTCATCACCGACATCAATGACGTCGACATGGCCGTGAGGCTCGGTGCCGCCAAGACCGTTCGCACGATCTGCGGCGGCATGGCCGTCGACCTCGGGACGGCCTACGAGACGCTGCCGACGCCGGATCAGGCGCTCACGAACGACCTCAATGCCGCCGACACGACGTTGGCGGCGGCTGCGACGAGCTGCAGCGGCGTCGGCTCAGTGAGCTCGCCGACGATGACAAGGGACCTGGCGCTCTTCCGCACCGGCATCGGGGACCTGCGCAAGGCGCAGCGCGTGCTCGCCTCCCTCGGGGTGAGCTGGAAGATTCCCCCGGTGACGATGACCGTGGGGAGCTCCTGACTCGGGGACGCGGTCCCGGGGGCTCCCCGGGCTACGTTGATCTGTGATGGCAACCCCCGGGATCCCGGTCGGGCCCTTCCCGCCGGGCGTTGACCACGATGCCTACGACCGAATGCGCCGCCGCCTCCTGTGGAAGCTGCCCATGGGCCTCTACGTGCTCGGCAGCCGATCGGGCGACCGCCGCAACCTCATGACGATCAACTGGGCGATGCAGGTATCCACGCAGCCCAAGCACGTAGCCGTCTCGATCGAGGCGGCCGCCGTCACGCACCGGCTCGTCTCAGAGGGGGGGTGTTTCTCCCTCAGCCTCCTCTCGCGTCTTCAGCGCGCCGAGGTCCGCAAGTTCGTGAAGCCGGCCGTGCACGACGCCGCCGCCGGCACGCTTGCCGGCGTGGCTTTCAAGGAGGAGATCACGGGCGCGCCCATCCCAGAGATCGCCATCGCCTGGCTCGACTGCGCCCTGCGGCGGCAGCTCGCCGTCGGGAGCCACACGCTCTTCGTCGGCGAGGTGGTCGCTGCGGGCTTCGCCGACGGCGGAGAGGACGCCCCAGTTCTCCGCATGGAGGACACCCGGATGAGCTACGGCGGCTGATGGCCGGCGCCTCACGCCCATCGCGGAGCAACGAGCCGTTCCGCCGCTCGCGCGGATCGCCCCATGCCTCGGGCGAGCCCGGCACGACGAGCCTGCAGCCAGGTACCTGGCGCATGGTGGAGGACGCGCGGGCTCGCGACGAGCTGCTCGACGAGCTTGCGGCCGTGGGCGAGTACGCCCTTGACACCGAGTTCCACCGCGAGCGGACGTACTTCCCCCATCTGGCGCTCGTGCAGATCGCCTGGTCCGGGGGGATCGCCCTCATCGACCCGCTCGCCGTCGATCCCGCCCCCCTCGCCTCGGTCTTCTCCGGCGACGGCCTGGCGGTGCTGCACGCGGCTGACCAGGACCTCGAGGTACTCGAGCGCGCCTGCGGAGCGCTTCCGAGGCGCATCTTCGACACCCAGATATCGGCCGGTTTCCTCGGTTACGCCTCGCCGTCGCTCGTCAGCCTCACCGAGGCGCTGCTCGGCATCCGCTTGCACAAGGGCGACCAGCTGGCCGACTGGATACAACGGCCGCTCGCGGCGAGCCAACTCTCCTATGCGGCCGGGGACGTCGCCCACCTGCTCGAGATGCGGCGTGTGCTCGCCGGGCGCCTCGCCGCCCTCGGCCGCACCCGATGGGCGGAGGAGGAGTGCGCCGTGGCGCTCGCCAAGGACCGATCGCCCACGGTGCCCGAGGAGGCGTGGTGGCGCCTCCCGCACTCGCGCCAGCTGCGGGGGGCCTCACGCGGCATCGCCCAGGAAGTAGCGGCCTGGCGGGAGCGGAGGGCGCAGCGGTTGGACGTGCCCGTGCGCTTCGTCCTCGCGGACCTCGGGATCACCTGCATGGCGCAGCGACCCCCGCGAGATCGCGAGGAGCTCCGCCGCACACGGGGCGTCGACGCCCGTCACCTCACCGGTTCGATGCCAGACGAGGTGCTGGCCGCCGTCGCCGCCGGTCGGGCTCTGGCGCCGGAGGCCTTGCGCATGCCCTCCGGCCAGAGCATCGAACGGCTCAGCAAGCCGATGATCGCCCTCGCGAGCGCCTACGTGGGTCAGCGTGCGGCCGATCTCGAGCTCGACCCGGCCGTGCTGGCCACGCGGGCGGACCTGGTGGGATTCTTCCAGGACACCCCGAGCGGGCGGTTGACCTCGGGCTGGCGCCACGAGCTGATCGGCGCCTCGCTCGAGCGGCTCGTGACGGGGCGGGCGGCGCTCGCCTTCGACGGCCACGGCGAGCTCGTGCTGGAGGAGCGCTCGGGTACTCGCATCACCGAGGGTGAACTCACCGCCGAGGCCAAGACCGCGGCCGAAGGCGGCGACGAAATCAGCGCTTGACAGAAGCCATTTCCCCTGCTCCGATATTGTCTGGACATTCAGTTCCATCGATCGGCGCGGGCAGCCGGGACCAGGGGGGACGATGGCGACGATTCCGGTGCAGCCAGCCGGTGAGGCCGAGCTGGACGATGTAGCGCAGCTGCACGCGCTCGGGTACGCGCAGGAGCTGCGGCGAAGGATGGGGGGTTTCTCGAACTTCGCCGTCTCCTTCACGATCATCTCGGTGCTGTCAGGGTGCCTGACGCTCTACTACTTCGGGATGAGCTACGGCGGACCGGTCGACCTCGTATGGGGTTGGATCATCGTCGGAGGCATGACGCTGGTCGTGGGTCTCGGCATGGCGGAGATCGCCTCTGCCTACCCCACCGCCGGCGGCCTCTACTACTGGGCGGCCAAGCTGGCGCCGGACAACCCCGGCGTCTGGAGCTGGTTCACCGGGTGGTTCAACCTGCTCGGGCAGGTGGC
>DASPSK010000364.1:0-10214 GCA_035623975.1 Acidimicrobiales bacterium
ACCGAGACGGATCGACGGCTCGAAGCCATCGCCGCCGCCGACGGGGGCTCGGAGAGGGCCGAACGGGCCTTGGCGCTTCGCGGCAAGACCGCCGTGGCACAGGCGAGGCTTGCCTACGAGAGGTTCGAGCGGCGGTTCGCCGGGCCCCGTTGGGAGGCGCTGGCGGCGCGGGGAGCCCGCGTGCAGCGTCCCCTCTGGGCGTCCACCTCGACGAAGAACCCTGCTTACCCCGACCTCGCCTACGTCAACACCCTCATCGCCCCCCACACGGTCAACACCATGCCGGAGGAGACGGTCGGCAAGTTCCTCGACCACGGCGTCGTCTCCCCAATGGGAGCTGGGGATCTGGCCGAGGCGAACCGCCTCCTCGACGATCTCGCCGGCGTCGGCATCGACCTCGAGGACGTCGCCCGCGTCCTCGAGGACGAGGGTGTCGCCTCCTTTGCCAAGTCCTTCGACGAGCTGATCGAGCGGCTCGAGCACAAGGCTGCGCAGCTGACCTCGCCCTCCTGAGCCTCGGGGAGACGATGCCGCCCACTCCTCCCGTTGGCGAGCTGCGGCTCGTCGACGACGTGCCGACCGCTTTCGCCGAGGTGGTCGTCGCCGAGTTCACGGCGGCCCGGTCGGCCGCCGCCGGTGGCTCCGGCGACGGGCGCTTCCGCATGGCCCTTTCGGGTGGGGAGACTGCCCGGGCGTGCTACCAGCAGTTGGCGGCGGAGGCAGGGATCGACTGGGCGGCCGTCGACGTGCTGCTCGGCGACGAGCGCTGCGTACCCCCGGACGACCCGGCGGCCAACCAGCGACTCGTGCGCGAGGCCCTCCTCGCCCCCACCGGTGACCTTGCCCGCTTCCGGCCGATGGACTGCGAGAATCCCGGCGCCTACGAGGCCTTGTTGCTCTCGGAGCCCCCCCTCGACCTCATCCACCTCGGGCTCGGTCCGGACGGCCATACGGCCTCGCTCTTCTCCGGCTCGGCGGCGCTGACGGCACCGGAGGACTCGCTCGTCGTATTGAGCGAGGATCCGTCCGGTCTCAACCCTCACCCACGATTGACCTTCACGTTCTCCGCCATCGCGCGGGGACGCCTCGTCGTGTTCACGGTCGCCGGCAGCGGCAAGCACGCGGCCCTGCGCCGCCTCCTCGACGGGGAGGATCTGCCCGCTGCCCGCGTGCGGGCCGGGCGCGTGCTCTGGCTGTGCGACCAGGCAGCCCTCCAGGGCTGAGAGGGCGGGAGATGGCCCCGGCGGCAGGCCGTATCGTCAAGGTGTGCGGGCGCGAGCTCGAGATCTCCAACCCCGCCAAGGTGTACTTCCCGGCGGCCGGGGCGACGAAGTCCGATCTCGTCGATTACTACCTGGCGATCTCCGAGGCCATCCTCCGAGCGACCGAGTGCCGTCCTGCCCTCCTGCAGCGCTTCCCCGAGGGGGCGCTCGGCAAGTCGTGGTTCCAGAAGCGTGTCCCGAGCGGCGCGCCCAGCTGGTTGCAGACCGTCGAAGTCTCGACGCCGAACGGTACGACCTCGAACGCCCTTGTCATCGCGGACATGGCCCACGTCATCTGGGCCGTCAACCTCGGCTGCATCGGCTTCCACCTCTGGCCGTACCGCGTCGACGAGCCCGAGTACGCCGACGAGCTCCGCATCGACCTCGACCCCCAGCCGGGCGTCGAGTTCGATTCCGTCCGGGAGGCGGCCACGCACACGCGGGCTCTCCTTGACGAGCTCGGCATCGCCGCCTTCGTGAAGACCTCCGGCAACCGGGGCCTGCACGTGTACGTCCGTCTCGAAACCCGTTGGGACTCCACCGAGGTCCGCATGGCCGCCCTGGCGCTCGCCCGCGAGCTGGAACGCCGCCGGCCCGAGCTCATCACGGCGAAGTGGTGGAAGGAGGAGCGGGGCAAACGCGTGTTCGTCGACTTCAACCAGAACGCCCCTCACAAGACGGTCTTCGGCGCCTGGTCGGTCAGGCCGCGCACCGGCGCCCAGGTGAGCACGCCGATCGCGTGGAGCGAGGTGACGACGGTGATGCCGGACGAGCTCACGATCGCGACGGTGCCGGCCCGCCTCGCGGCTGAGGGCGATCCCTGGCGCCCGATGCCGGGAGCGCCCCAGTCGATCGAGCCGCTCCTCCAGCTGGCCGCCCGCGACCGGGCGGCGGGGCTTAAGGACGCCCCCTGGCCCCCGCAGTACCCCAAGCAGCCGGACGAACCGAGCCGCGTGGCTCCCAGCCGAGCCCGCAAAGGGTAGTGCCTTCGCCTTCGCCTGCCACGGCGGGTCGAGACCGCCACCTCCGGCCTATTCGCCAATAGCATTCGGCTCGGTGACCGAGACAACGCACGTCGAGCGTCGCCGGCGCCCACCCCTCTCCGAGGTCGTCATCGAAGCCGTCGAGCCCGTCGTGGACGGGGGGCGGTTCCCCGCCAAGGCCGTTGTCGGTGATTCCCTCGCGGTCACCGCGGACGTCTTCAGCCATGGGCACACGCTCGTGCGGGCGGTCCTTCGCCATCGGCCGGCGAGCTCGCGACGTTGGGCGGAGTCACCCATGAGGCATCTCGGCAACGACGCCTTCGCCGGCGAGCTCGTGCCGGCCGCTGAAGGGCTCCTCGAGATCGAGGTGGCGGCCGAACCCGACGAGCTGGCCATGTGGGCCCGCGACGCCCTCCGGCGCTTGCAGGCGGGCAGGCCCGACCGCTTCGACCCGGCCCTCGGTGCCCGCCTGCTCTCAGAGGCGGCCGACGACCTCGCCCGCGTGGCTGGTGTCGAAGTGGCTGAGGCGTGCGCGGCCGTGCGCGCACTTGCCGAGAGCATCAGCTCCGAGCTCGACATGCGAGCGCTCGCGCACCTGGAGGGCTGGAGCGATGTGCTCGCCGGCCGCCCTCTGCATGACGAGGCGAACGCCGCCACGTACCGCTTCCGGGTCGCCGTCGGTCCCGAGAGGGCTGCCTTCTCCAGTTGGTACGAGCTGTTTCCCCGCTCGGCGAGCCCGGATCCCCACCGGCCCGGGCGCTTGCTCGACGTGATCGACCGGCTCGACTACGTGGCCGAGCTCGGCTTCGACGTGCTCTACCTGCCTCCTATCCACCCGATCGGGACGACCGCCCGCAAGGGCAAGGGCAACACGAGCCCCGCCGGCCCGGGCGACGTCGGCAGCCCCTGGGCGATCGGAACGGCCGCCGGAGGCCACGAGGCCGTCGCCCCCGAGCTCGGCACCCTGGCCGATTTCGAACTGCTCGTCGCCGAAGCCGCCCGGCGCGGCATCGACGTTGCTCTCGATCTCGCCTTCCAGTGCTCGCCGGACCACCCCTGGGTGAGCGAGCACCCCGAGTGGTTCCGCCACCGCCCCGACGGCACGATCGCCTGCGCGGAGAACCCGCCGAAGCGCTACGAGGACATCTACCCGCTCGACTTCCACACGAGCGACCGGGAGGGGCTCTGGCTGGCGCTCCGCGACGTCACCAAGCGCTGGCTCTCACGGGGCGTGAGCGTCTTTCGTGTGGACAACCCTCACACGAAACCCTTCGCCTTCTGGGAGTGGTTCCTCGCCGACTTGAAGCGCGACCACCCGCGGGCGATCTTCCTCTCCGAGGCCTTCACGCGCCCGAAGGTCATGCATCGACTGGCGAAAGCGGGCTTCGACCAGTCCTACACGTACTTCACCTGGCGATACGAGAAGTGGGATCTGACGCAGTACTTCGAGGAGCTGACCGCTGGCCCGGGTCGTAGGTACTTCCGCCCGAACGTCTGGCCGAACACGCCCGACATCCTTGCCCGCAGCCTCCAGCACGGCGGCCGGGCATCGTTCATCGCCCGGCTCGTCCTCGCCGCCGGCCTCTCGGCCAATTACGGTATCTACGGCCCCGTCTTCGAGCTCATGTGGGACGAGCCGGCCGGCCCGGACTCGGAGGAGTATCTCCACTCGGAGAAATACGAGGTCCACCATCACGACCTCGAGGATCCTCGCAGCCTGCGCGACCTCGTCGCCCGGGTCAATGGCGCCCGTCGGGCGCACCGCGCCCTGCAGCGCGACTCCGGTCTGTGCTTCCTCCCGGTGGACAACGATCAGATCATTGCCTGGAGCAAACGGGACGAGGCGGGCGAGGATGTCGTCATCGGCGTCGTCAGCCTCGACCCGACCTGGGTGCAGGCGGGGTTCCTCGAGCTCGACACCGCCGCCCTCGGTCGTGGACCCGGCACGACGATCCGGGTCCACGACGTCCTCAATGACGAGACCTACCTCTGGCAGTCCGGCCGCAATTTCGTTCGTCTCGACCCGAGCGGCATCCCTGCCCACCTCCTCGTGCTGGAGCGACCGTGAGCCCTGGCAGCCAGTTCGGGCTCCCAGAGGCGCCCGACTGGTACAAGGACGCCATCATCTACGAGCTGCACGTGCGGGCGTTCGCCGATTCCGACGCGGACGGCCGGGGCGACTTCCGGGGACTCGCCCAGCGCCTCGACTACCTCCAGCAGCTCGGTGTCACGGCCATCTGGCTGCTGCCCTTCTACCCGTCGCCCCTGCGGGACGACGGCTACGACATCGCCGACTACACGAGCATCCACCCCGACTACGGCACGCTGGCCGATTTCCGCCGCTTCGTGGAGGAAGCCCATCGCCGTGATCTCAAAGTCATCACCGAGCTCGTCATCAACCACACGTCCGACCAGCACCCGTGGTTCCAGCGGGCGAGGCGGGCACCTGCGGGCAGCAGCTACCGCGACTACTACGTGTGGAGCGACACGACCGATCTCTACAAGGACGCCCGGGTCATCTTCCGGGACTTCGAGACCTCCAACTGGGCCTGGGATGCCGAGGCGGGCGCCTACTACTGGCACCGCTTCTACTCCCACCAGCCCGACCTCAACTTCAACAACCCGGCCGTGCACAAGGCCGTCTTGAAGGCTCTCGACTTCTGGCTGCGCCTCGGAGTGGACGGCCTTCGCCTCGACGCCGTCCCTTACCTCTACGAGCGGGACGGGACCGACTGCGAGAACCTCCCGGAGACGCACGCCTTCTTGAAGATGCTCCGGCGCCACATGGACGAGCACTATCCCGGGCGGATGCTGCTCGCCGAGGCGAACCAGTGGCCAGACGACGCCTCCGCCTATTTCGGCAAGGGCGACGAGTGCCACATGGCCTTCCACTTCCCCGTCATGCCGCGCCTGTTCATGGGTCTGCGGATGGAGGACCGCTTCCCGATCATCGACATCATGCAGCAGACGCCGGACATCCCGGCGAACTGCCAGTGGGCCGTGTTCCTCCGCAACCACGACGAGCTGACCCTCGAGATGGTCACCGACGAAGAGCGTGACTACATGTACCGGTCGTACGCGAGCGATCCGGTCATGCGCGTGAATCTCGGCATCCGCCGCAGGCTTGCCCCCTTGCTGCAGTTCCACCGTCAGAAGATAGAGCTCATGCACGGCCTCTTGATGTCCCTGCCGGGCACCCCGGTCCTCTACTACGGCGACGAGATCGGCATGGGGGACAACGTCTACCTCGGTGACCGCAACAGCGTGCGCACGCCCATGCAGTGGAACGCCGACCGTAACGCCGGCTTCTCGACGGCGAACCCGCAGCGGCTCTTCCTGCCCGTCAACACCGACCCGCAGTGCCATTACGAGTCGGTCAACGTCGAAGCGCAGTCCGACAACCCCGACTCGCTGCTTCGCTGGATCCGCCGGCTCATCGCCCTGCGCAAGCGCCATCCCGTCTTCGGCCGCGGCCGGATGGAGTTCGTTCAGTCGGACAACCCGCGGGTGCTGTCGTTCATCCGGGGCGATGGTCACGAAGAGGTCCTCGTCGTGGCGAACCTCTCGCGTTTTGCTCAGTACGTGGAGCTCGACCTCGCCGCCCATCGCGGCGTCACCCCACGTGAGCTCTTCGGCCAGACGACCTTTCCCATGATCGGCGAGCTCCCGTACCTCGTCACGCTCGGACCCCACTCCTTCTACTGGCTGTCGCTCGGCGACCCGACGGCGGACGCCCACACCGGCACGGTCTCCCTGCCGGCGCTGCAGACGGCGGGGCCGTGGTGGAGGCTGGCAGAGACCCAGGAGCGCCGCAAGCTCGAGGCCATGCTGCCCGCCGTCCTTCGCTCGCGCAGGTGGTTCGGGGGCAAGGGCCGGCGGATCGCCCAGGCGACGATCGTCGACTACGTCTACCTGCCGCTTCAGTCGGCCTCGGCCGACCGGGCCCAGCTGCTCGTCGTCAACGTCGACTACCTCGAGTCGGAGCCCGAGCGCTACCTGCTGCCGGTAACTTTCGTGCAGGGAGAGGCGGCCGACGCCCTTGTCCGAGACCACCCCGAGGGTGTCTTCACGATTATCACGTCGGGCGGGCCGCCCGGGTTGCTCATCGACGCTCACTACGAGCCGGCCTTCGGCAAGGCGTTGATCGGGCTGCTGCGCAACCGCCGCCGGCGGGACGAGAGCGGCGCCCACCTCGTCGCCTCGACGGTGCCTCAGACGGCGGCGCTGCTGGCCCGCGTGCCGACGGGGGTGCGCTCCTCGGCTCGGGTCGTCTCGCAGGAGCAGTCGAACTCCTCCATCATCATCGGGGACGCCGAGGACCACCGCTGCATCGTGAAGTCGTTGCGGCGCCTCGAGGCCGGCATCCACCCCGAGATCGAGCTGGGACGGCTGCTGGCGGCTGCCGGCCCGAGCGCAGGCGCCGCCCGCCTCCTCGGCGCCGTCGACCTCGTGGACGAAGACGGCCGCGCCTCGCTCGTGGCCTCCGTTCACGAGTACGTGCCGCACGAGTCCGACGCTTGGACGAGCACGCTGCGAAGTGCGGGCTCCTTCCTCGAGACGTGCGTGCCTGCCTTCACCGGCGTCTCCGAGCAGCCGCTGCCGCCACCGCGCCTCGGCGGGTTTCTCGACGGGGTGGCCGCCGGCAGCATCCCCGAGAGCGTGGAGGCGCTCATGTCGGATCAACTGGCGACGGCCGACCTCCTCGGTCGCCGCACGGCCGAGCTGCACATTGCCCTCACGGGGCGCGGCATCGGTGCCACGGTGCCCGGCGACTTCGTCCCCGAGCTCGTCACCCCCATGTCCCAGCGCTCCCTCTACCAGTCGATGCGGACGGCCGCACGTCGCACGCTCGTCCTCGTGCGGCAGAGGATGCGCGCCATGTCGGCGCGTGACCAGGCGCTGGCAAGGGAGATCCTCGAGTGCGAGGACGAGATGCTGGAGGCCTTTCTCGCCGTCCTCGACGTGCGCAGGGCCAAGCGCATCCGCGTGCACGGCGACCTCCATCTCGGGCAGGTGCTCTTCACCGGTCGCGACTACGTCTTCGTGGACTTCGAGGGTGAGCCGGAGCGGAGCCTCGGTGAGCGGCGGCTGAAGCGCTCCCCCATGCGGGACATCGCCGGCATGCTCCGCTCTTACCAGTACGCCGCCTACAGCGCCGTCGACGACCTCATCTCCCGCGGGGTGCTCGAACCCGAGTCGAGCATCGAGCTCGAGCACTATCAGCGGGCCGCTACCCGCTGGGCCTACTGGACATCGATCGCCTACCTCGGTGGCTACCTGCCTACGGCAAGGGAGGCCGAGCTCCTCCCGAGCGACTCCGAGCTCGCCATCGACCTGCGCGCCCACCTGCTCGAGAAGGCTCTCTACGAGCTTCGGTACGAGCTCGGCAACCGACCGGACTGGGCGCACATCCCGCTGCTCGGCCTGCAGTGGCTGCTGGCGCTCGACCGGGAGGCGCGCTCACCGTGAGAGCACGCGCGCCGGACGAGCCGCTCGCAACCCTGGCGGCTCGGCGGGGCGTGGCGGTTTCCTACGAGGATGCCTCCCACCGGCTCCGGACGGTCTCGCCAGAGACTCTCGTCGCCGTCCTCGCCGCCCTTGGCGAGCCGATCGAGCGCCCCGCCGATGCGGCCGACTGCCTCGCCCGTCCGGCCGCTGCGGCGGAGGCGGTCGGGCCGGTCGTGGTCGCCTGGGACGGGCAGCTTCCTGCGGCCGCCGTGGAACGCCTCGCCGAGGTGGCGAGGGCGCGCTCGGACCGGCTCCGCCTCGAGCTCGAGGACGGCTCAGAGACCCTTGAGGTCCCCTCCGCCCGGGCCGCCGGCACCCCTGTGAGGCAGGCGCTGCCCTTCGGCGCCCACACGCTCCGCGCCGGCGAGGCGGCGACGCTCGTCATCTCGGCGCCGAGCCGTCCTCGCGCCCTCGCACCGCGGGCGTGGGGCCTGTTTGCCCCGACCTATGCCCTGTGGGACGAGCGTCGCCGCCCGACGGGCGACCTCCGCTGCCTCGCTCGCCTCGGCGGCTTTGCCGCTTCCCTCGGTGCCTCCTACCTGGCGACCCTGCCGCTGCTCGCCGACTACTCCAGCCTCGATGATCCCGGGGCGGTCGTGAGCCCCTACTCGCCCCTCTCGAGGATGTGGTGGAACGAGGCCTATCTCGACCTCGCGCGCCTGGCGGGCTCCGCTGGCGAAGCGGGCGAGACCGTCCCCTCGGCGCCGCCCGGCGGACTCGCCGACATCGCCGCTTCGGCCGCCGCCGTCGACGAGGCGCTCGCTCGCCTGCTCGCCACCGCCCATCCCGGCGAGGGTGGGAGGAGCTCGGACTACGGGCGCTTTCGCCGGGAGCGCCCCGACGTCGTTCGCTACGCGGCCTTTCGCGCCGCCGCCCGGGCGCGGGGCACCGATCGCAGTACCTGGCCGGCCCGCTGGCTGGCCGGGGACATCCGCAGCGGGCGGGACGTCTCGCCCGCCGAGGTGGAGCTGCACATGTGCGCCCAATGGCTCACCGACGACCAGCTTGCAGATGTGGCGGCGTCGACGGCGGCGGCAGGATGCCGCCTATTGCTCGACCTTCCCGTCGGCTGCAGGCCGGATGGGTACGACACCTGGGCCTTCCCGTCTTCCTTCGCGGGTGGTGCCGCTCCGGGCCCCGGTGCCACCGTCGGGGCGCCGCCCGATGGTTTCTTTGCGGGCGGGCAGGACTGGGGCTTCCGCCCCCTTCACCCCGAGGGGGAGCGCCGGGCGGGCTATCCGGTCGTCCGCGGAGCCCTCCGGCACCTGTTGCGGCATGCGGGTGCCCTGCGCATCGACCACATCCTCTCTTTTCAGCGACTGTGGTGGATCCCGCCGGGGGCCGACGCCTCCGAGGGAACCTACGTCAGCTACCCGGCGGAGGAGATGGTGGCCCTCGCGTGTCTGGAGGCATGGCGTCGAGATGCCAGCCTCATCGGGGAGGATCTCGGCACGGTGGACCCGGCGGTGCGTCTCCTCATGAGCGCGCACGGCATTGCCGGCATGCGAGTCGCCGTCTTCGAGCTCGAGGCGGATCCGGCCGCGCCCCTTCTCCCCAACCCGGGCTCCTGTGCCCTCGTCGACACGCACGACACGGCGACCTTCGCCGGCTTCCTCGACGGCACCGACATCGAGCAACGCCTGTCCGCCGGCCTCCTCGATGCTGCGTCCGCCCGCCGGGAGCGACGAAGGAGACGCAAGCTCCGCCGTGCTCTCGTCGACCGCCTCGGTGGGGTCGCTGACGATCCTCGGGCTTTGCATGCTGCTGTCCTGGCCGAGCTCGGGTCATCCGAGGCCGGCGTCGTGATCGCCACCCTGGAGGATCTCTGGGCGGAGCACGATCCGCAGAACATCCCTGGCGGCGGTGGAGCGCACGCCGACTTTGCTCGCAGGACGGCCGAGCCGCTGGAGGTGATCGAGAGGGACGCCGAGGTGATCGGTCCCCTTCGCCGCCTCGACCAGGCTCGGCACGCCGGCGCGCCGGCCGCCGGGGCGGCCCCGTATCTCGAAGCCTCGCCGGGCGATCCCGCCGCAACGGCATGCGCCGGGGCCTCAGAGGGCATGGTAGAGGCGTGAGCTCCGCGACCAGGATCGATCCCGACGCCCTCTACCTCTTCAACGAGGGCCGGCAATTCCAGCTCTACGACCACCTCGGCGCCCACCTGCTCGCCGGCGGCGCCGGGGGGCGCTTTGCCGTCTGGGCTCCCAACGCCGAGGCCGTGTCCGTCCGTCACGACGGCAACGGCTGGACGCCGGGGGCCGACGTGTTGCAGCCGCAGGGAGATTCCGGGATCTGGAGCGGCGAGGTGGGTGGCATGCCCGCCGGTACCCGCTACAAGTACCACATCGTCCCGCGGGTGGGCGCGGCGCGCGACAAGGCGGACCCGCTCGCCTTCGGCACCGAGCCGCCCCCGCTGAGCGCCTCTGTGCTGACGGATCTGAGCTACGACTGGCAGGACGCC
>DASPSK010000381.1:0-7624 GCA_035623975.1 Acidimicrobiales bacterium
GCTCCAGCTCGGATCTGGCCCCCTTCCTACAGTCGGTCGATGCCAAGGACGCCAGTGCGGGTGTCGACATCGGCTACCTGGGCTGGGCGTGGACCACCTACAGCTGCGACCCTAACCTCATCACGGACTGGACCAGCGGGGCGCCGAGCAGCATGGGCGAGGCGGAGAACTGCGAGCTGCTCGCCATCGGTGTGGCGCCGGCGAGCAACCCGCTCTTCGATCCGGCGACGTACTGCCCCGACGTCACCCCGCCGCCCACGACGAGCACGACGAGCACGACCACGACTTCCACGACGAGCACGACCACAACGACGACGACATTGCCGCCGTCCACGACGAGCACGAGCACAACGACGACGACGACGATCCCGGCCTGCGACGATCCGACCTGCCATCACCACCACCATCATCACGGTGGGGGCGGCGGATACTGAGCGGCGACGAAGCGGCCGATCAGGCGGTCGTGCTCGGGCCCTCCAGCAGGCGGCGAGGGTGGCGCCCGTCCACGTAGCCCGTGAACGGCGAGGCGATGTTGTAGCCGAGGAGCTCCTGCAGGCGCGGCTCGAGCCCGCGCACGATCTCCGGCGCCACGGCGAGCACGTGGTTCTCGACGGGCCGCAGCCAGGCGGCGCTGTAGTGGAGGATGACGCCGAGGCGCTCGCCGTCGGTCCGGTTGGCGCCACCCCCGTGCCAGAGGCTCCCGAGGAAGAAGAGGGCACTTCCCGCCTTGAGCGAGGGCGCCACGGTCGGCTCGTTCGGGTCGGGCCGCCGGTTCAGCCAGAGATGGCTGCCGGGAACGATCCTCGTGGCGCCGTTCTCGGGCGTGAAGTCCACGAGCGGCAGCATGATGTTGACGACGAGCTCGGCGTGCGGGCGGGCGATCGGGTACGTGCCGTCGTCGGGATGGAGCGCCTGGGCGGGGTTGCCCGGCCCGATGCAGATCGCCACGGGCGCGCTCAAGTGGTACTCCCCCAGCACCTCGTCGAGCACGCCGAGGACGAGCGAATGGACGGCGGCGGCGTCGAAAGCACGCGTCTTGGCAAAAAGGGCATACACGCGCCGCGTCTGCTGGCCCTCAAAGTCGTTTCGGCCGTAGGGAGTCGAGGCGAGGATTCCCTCCAGGTCGGATCGGGCCGCCGCCACCTGCGCGGCCGACAAGAAACCTTCCACGGTGGCGTACCCCTGCTCGCGAAGCTCACCGAGGAGACGCGCGAGCACGCCGATGTCCGCCTCAGTCCGCGTCATACCGCTGGCGGTTCCTTCGTGATGAGATCTTCCAGCTCGTTCGTCACGTGCCCGATGCCTCCATCATGCCGCCGCCACCGCCACCGGCAGTGCCAGGCAAAGCTGACCCCGCAGTGAGGCCGACAATTAGCATGCCTGCTGTGGCGCGCGGTCAGGAGCCTTACGAGGCGTTGGTGTTGCACGCGACCGACATCGCCATGGTGTTCGACAGCGACGGCACGATCCTCTACGTCACGCCCTCGATGGAGGCGGTCTCCGGGTATCGCGCCGATGAGCTCGTGGGCACACAGGGCTTCGACTTCGTCCACCCGGACGATCTCGCCGCCGATCTCGAGGACGTCGTCACCGCCATCTCGGCCGGGAGCTCCATCACGCGGGAGTGGCGGCTCTGCCTGGCGGACGGGAGCTGGGCGTGGTACGAGTTCACGCTCACCGACTTGAGAGATGACCCGACGATACGCGGCATCGTCGGCCACTTCCGCGATGTCTCGGCTCTTCACTCGGCCGACGTCGCCCGGCGCGAGAGCGAGATCCTGTTTCGAAAGACGGTCGAGTTGGCCAGCGACGCCATCCTCGCCGTCGCCCCCGACGACCGGATCACCGCCTGGAACCCCTCTGCCGCGCAGCTGTTCGGCTGGTCCGCCGAGGAGGCGCTCGGGCGCCAGGTCGCAGGACTCCTGATCCCGCCGGAGGACCGCCAAGGCTACGTCGAGCGCTTCCGCCGGGCGGCGGCGGGGGAGGTGGCCGACCTGCTCGAGCGTCCCTTCGAGATGGTCGGCATGGACCGCCGTGGCCGCCGCTTCCCCGTCGAGGTGTCGGTGCTCCATTTCGAGCTGGGCGGGAGGGTGCAGCTGCAGGCGCTCGTGCGCGACATCGGCCCCCGCAAGCAGAGCGAGGCCCGCTTCGTCGGCCACGGTTTCACCGATCCCCTCACGAAACTGCCGAACCGCGCGCTGCTGAGCGACCGCCTCACACTGGCTCTCTCCCGAATGGCGCGGCGCGTGACAAAAGTGTCGGTGATGCTCCTCGACCTCGACGAGAGCGAGGCCATGACCCGCGACCTCCCGCCGGAGGCGGGCGACGAGCTCATCGTGGGCGTCTCCCGGCGCCTCTCGGTCGCCATCCGGGCGAGCGACACCGTGGCCCGCTACGACGAGGAGCAGTTCGTCATCGTGGCCGAGGATCTGAAGGACGTCGGCGACGCCGAGATCATCGCCGACCGCGTGCTCGAGACGGTCTCGGCCCCCCTCCCGATCGCCGGCAAGGAGCTGAGGCCGAGCGCCAGCATCGGCATCGCCTGGGCGGAGGCGAGCAGCATCCCGGCCGACGAGCTCCTGCGGGAGGCCTACGAGGCGATGAGCCAGGCACGCGCCGGCGGGGGCGGACGCCACGTTCGCTTCGACGCCGGGACAGCACCCCGGTGACTCCGCCGAGCTGATCCGAGACGCCCTCGGGCGCCAAGCCATGGGCGGATCCCACCCCCCACGGCCACGCGCGGCGACATGCTGGCGGGTGGAGTAGACAGGGAACGACTCGCGAAGCCAGGAGGCCGCCATGACCACGATCGAGCCGGCCGTCAGATACCCCGAGATCAGCGCGCAAGCCTTCGCCCACCCGGCCGACCGGGCGGCGGCGGCGGCGCTGCACTCCGTGCCGATCCTCGACAAGGTGGTGAAAAAGCTCTCCGAGTTCCAGTACGAGGGGAGGTTCCGCCAGATCCTGCTGGGCAACGCCGTCCGCCTCGGTGAGGACCAGATGCCCTCGGCCTGGGCGATCCAGCGCCAGTGCGCCTACGTCTTCGACATCGAGCACTGCCCCCGCCTCTACGTCACCCAGCAACCGGTCGGGCAGGCGATGACGGTGGGCACCCATGAACCCGTCACCCTCGTGGCCTCCGGGCTCATCGGCTCCTTCGAGGAGGACGAGGTCCGCTCCGTGCTCGCCCACGAGATGGGCCACGTGCTCGCCGACCACGTCGGGCTCACGACGACGCTGGAGCTGACGAAGTGGATCCTCATGGGGGCCTTGCGCGGCCAGTTCCTCGCCGGCCTGCCCCTACGGGCGCTCTACTACGCCCTCCTCGAGTGGCACCGCATGGCCGAGCTGACGGCCGACCGGGCCGCCGCCCTCGTCACGGGCGACCCCCTCGTCCCCTGCCGGACGCTCATGCGCATCGCCGGCGGTCCCGTCAAGGATCTCAACCTCGACGCCTTCATCCGCCAGGCGACCGAGTACCTGGAGGAGCCCAACCCGTTCACCCGCTACCAGCGTTTCTGGCGGGAGATCGGCTCGGCCCATCCCTTCCCCGTGCGGCGCGTGCGGGAGCTCATCGACTGGGTCGCCGGCGGCGACTTCGACCGCATCCGCTCCGGCGTCTACGTCCACCGGGGTCAGGAGCCTCCCCCCTCGGCAGAGTTCGACGCCGCCTTCGTGCATTACCGCCAGCGCTTCTCGTCCTTCGTGGAGCGGACCGGCAGCGGGGTGGCGACCGCCTTCGACAAGGTCTCGAGCTGGCTGGAAGGTCGCGGCGGCGAGCCCACCGCCGACGACGAGGGCGCCGGCGAAGGCTTCGAACCGGACGTCTGAGCGTGCGGCCGCCAGGGCCCCCTCGTTACGGGCGCAGGCCCGGGACGATGTCGTCGAGATCGAAACTGACCGGCCGCTCCAGCTGGTCGAAGGTGCACGACTCCGGGCTGCGATCGGGGCGCCAGCGGGAGAACTGTGCCGTGTGCCGAAAGCGCGTTCCCTCCATGTGGTCGTAGCGGACCTCGACCACTCGCTCGGGCCGCAAGGGTGTGAAGGAGAGGTCCTTGCCGGCGTTCCAGCGTGAGGTCTCGCCGGAACGGGGCGTCCGGCTCGCCTCCGGCATCTCCGCCCAATTCCAGGGGTGCTCGGCGAATGTCGTGACGAGCGGTTGCAACTCGCTGAAGAGCTCCTGGCGGCGCTCCATCGGAAACGCCCCGATCACCCCGACGGAGGCGAGCGTGCCCTCGTCGTCGTAGAGGCCGAGCAAAAGGGAGCCGATCGCCGCCGGGCCCGACTTGTGCAACCGGTAGCCGGCGACGACGCAGTCGGCCGTGCGCTCGTGCTTGATCTTGAACATGACCCTCTTGTCGGGCTGATAGGTCCCCTCGAGGGGTTTGGCGACGATGCCGTCGAGCCCCGCCCCTTCGAACTCCGAGAACCATCGCCGCGCCACCTCACGGTCGGTCGTGGCCGGGGTGAGGTGCACCGGGGGCCGCGCGGTGGCGAGCGCCCCGGCGAGCCGCGCCCGCCGCGCCGTGAAGGGCTGGCCCATGAGGTCGTCCCCGTCGAGAGCGAGCAGGTCGAAGGCCACGAAAGAGGCGGGCGTCTGCTCGGCGAGGAGGTTCACCCTCGAGACGGCGGGGTGGATGCGCTGCTGCAGGGCTTCGAAGTCGAGCCCGTTGTCTGTGGCGATCACGATCTCGCCGTCGACGACGCAGCGCTCCGGCAACTCGGCCTTGAAGGCGGCCACGAGCTCCGGGAAGTAGCGCGTCATCGGCCGCTCGTTGCGACTCCCGATCTCGACCTCGTCTCCGTGGCGGAAGATGATGGCGCGAAAGCCGTCCCACTTCGGCTCGAAAGACCCCACCGCGGGGATGTCGGAGACCGCTTTGGCGAGCATGGGTGCAACCGGCGGCATGACGGGAAGCTGCACGCCGCCATTCTTACCGGACGGCTATCCAGGCGCCTTGGCCGCCCACAGCGCCTGCAGGCGCCGTGTCGTGCGCCATTCGACGTAGAAGGCGAGGAAGGGAAGAAACCCCGCGCACACCACGGCCACCAGCTGAGGGAGCGAGAAGCGCGCCCGCCGACCGAGGTCGGCCGCCGACAGCAGGTAGACGATGTAGAGCAGGCCATGGACGACCGACACGACGTTGGCCATCGCCGGCTTGTGTGCGGCGTACTGCAGCGGCATCGCCACGCCGACGAGGACGAGGAGCATGACTCCGACCACGATGGACATCACCTGGTAGCGGTGAAGGGCTCGCCGCAGGTCCGCAGGCATGCGGCGATCAGCGCTTGGGTCGCTGGGTGTGCAGACTGGCGAGATAACGGTTGTAGGCGGCCAGCTCGGGATCGGCGTCGTCGTAAGGGTCCCAGAGGGCCGGCGGCGGGGGCGATCCCGCTGTCCCGGCCGGGATTGTGGCCGGCTCGCTCGGCCGGGCCGAGACGGTGTCGCCCTCCGTGCCAAAGGGGGCGCCGTCGAGGTCGGCGCCACCGTCACCCCCGCCGGCGTCCGCCTCCGCCTGAGCCGCGGCGGCGCGGGCGGCGACCTCCTCGTGAACGAGCTTCCACCACATCCAGGTGGCGTAGCCGGCGAAGAAGGGCCATTCGAAGGTGTAGGCCCAGCTCAACAAATTCCCGTGCAAGGCGCGGCTCAACTGCCAGGCACCCAAGGCGAGAAACAGGGGCACGGCCACGACGAGGGCGACGTGCAGTGAGATCGCCCGGCGCGACCACCAGCCGCTCTTCATATCACCAGGGTAGGTCTCGCCGGAGGGTCGGTGGTCCGCAGGACGCCTCCGTCGGTCAATCGGTGGCGCCGCCCCGCTGGTCGAAGGTGGCGACGAGATGGCGAGCGGCCCGCGTCTCGTCGACGCGGCCCACCGGAGTGGTGCGGGGGGCGGCTTTCGCCTCCGCCGCCGAGCCGGCCGATCGGGCCTCGTCGGCGATGAGCTCGAGCGCCTCGGCGAGGGCCGCCACGGTCTGCGGGCTCTCGGTCTCGGTCGGCTCGATCATGAGCGCCTCGTGCACGATGAGGGGGAAGTACACCGTCGGGGCGTGGAAGCCGAGCTCGAGGAGGCGCTTGGCGACGTCGAGGGCACGCAGGCCGGTGGCTTTCTCGAGGCCTTCGGCCGAGATGACGCACTCGTGCATGACGGGCCGGTCGAAAGGGATCTCGTAGACGCCACGCAAGCGCTCCTTCAACCAGTTGGCGTTGAGCACGGCCACCTCGGCGACCCGGCGCAGGCCGTCGGCGCCGTTGAGGCGGAGGTACGCCCACGCCCGCAGCAGCACGAGGGCGTTGCCGTGCCAGGAGTGGAGCCGGCCGATCGACCGGGGCGGGAGGCTGAAGCCGAAATGGCCGTCGGGGAGGCGCACCGGCTTCGGGCCGGGCAGGAAGTCCTTCAGGTGCTCGCTCACGGCCACGGGGCCGGCGCCGGGACCGCCTCCCCCGTGCGGGGTGCCGAAGGTCTTGTGCACGTTCAGGTGCACGATGTCGAAGCCCATGTCCCCCGGCCGGACGACGCCGAGAATGGCGTTCAGGTTGGCGCCGTCGTAGTACATGAGACCGCCGGCGTCGTGCACGGCGTCGGTGACCTCGACGATGTCCTCCTCGAACAGCCCGAGCGTGTTCGGGTTGGTGAGCATCATGCCGGCGACGTCGGTGTCGAGCACCTGGCGCAAGTGCGCGAGGTCCACGCCGCCGCGCTCGTTCGTGCCCACGGTGACGACCTCGTAGCCGGAGAGGGCGACCGAGGCCGGGTTCGTGCCGTGGGCGGAGTCGGGAATGATCACGCGAGTCCGGTGCTCGCGGCGGGAGTCGTGATAGGCGTGCATGAGGAGCAGGCCCGTCAGCTCGCCGGCGGCGCCGGCGGCCGGCTGCAGCGTCGCCGCCGCCATGCCGGTGATTTCGCAGAGGGTCTCTTCCAACTCGACGAGCACCTCGAGCCAGCCCTGGATGATCGAGGGCGGGGAGCCCGGGTGGACGTCGGCGAAGCCCGGCATGACGGCGGCGGCGTCACAGGACTTCGGGTTGTATTTCATGGTGCACGACCCGAGCGGGTAGGCGCCGAGGTCGACCGAGTACTGGCGATGGGTGAGGCGCGTGAAGTGGGCCACGAGGTCGCGTTCGGCCACCTCGGCGAGCTCGACCGGGGCGGCCGCCCGGAACTGATCCGGCACGAGCTCCGACAGGGGCCACTCGGGCAGGTCGTTCGTGCGGAACGAGGCCGACCTCCGACCTGGCTGGGAGAGCTCGAAGAGCGATGGCTCGCTCGCTCGCCCCATGAGAGGAGCGCTCCTGGCGCGGCCACCGGGGGCGCTCATCGCACGGCCTTGTCGAAGGCGGCCACGAACGAGTCGATCTCGGCTCGAGTGCGCCGCTCGGTCGTCGCCACGAGGAGGGAGCCGGCATAGCTCGTATCCACGAAGCCCTCCTCCACCACCGTGCCCGCCAGGAAACCCTCCTCCAGCAACCGCTCGATCAGTACCCCAGGCTCGACGGGGGTGCGCAGGGCGAACTCCCGCAGCACCGGGGCCATGGCCGCCGGCTCGACCCCGTCAAGGGCGAGCAGCGAGTCACGGCAGTAGCGGGCCGCCCGCGCCGAGCGCGTCGCCACCTCGACGAGAC
>DASPSK010000397.1:0-2526 GCA_035623975.1 Acidimicrobiales bacterium
ACCACCGTCACGCTCCTTCACCTGCGTACGGGACAGCTCGAGATCGTGGAGACCGGGGAGGACAATGCCAACTAACCCGTGGGTTACCCTGCGCCGCCCGACCGTGGCCCGGCTTCAGGACGGATTCCCGGCTCTGTTCGATACCTACGGGCAGGCCCTCGCCGACCATGTTGCACACGCGTTCCCGCCGCAGTACCGACTCGTGCCGTCCAAACCGTACCTCGACCGCATCCGAGGGCTTGGCCGCGCTCCATTCCCGGCCCAGGTCCAGGCCGCCGCGGCGCTCGCAACACGGCTCAGCGCCAGTCGCGCCGCCATGATCGTTGGGGAGGCATCCGTCGGGAAGACCCAGATCGCGCTTACGACCGCGGCCATGCTCGGATGCCGGTCCGTACTCATCGTAGCCGGCAGCAACCTGCTCGGCCAGTGGCACGACGAGATTCGGAAAGTCCTGCCACACGCCCGCGTGTACACCGACGTTACCTCGATCGCCGCAGTCGACCGCACCATGGCCGAGATCCATCGCTCCAAGGGGCCCTCGCTCGTGCTCCTCTCCCGCGACCAGGCGAAGCTGGGTGGTCCTTGGCGGGCGGCCGCCGTTGAGGTCCTGGCGAACGTGCCCGCCTCGCCGAAGGACAAGGCTCGCGCGCCTTACTGCCTCGGCTGCAAGCACATCCTCCTCCGCGTACTCAGTGCGACCTATCTACGAAACGATGGCACTGAGCGCCACCCCAAGGGCCTCATCTCGGTCCCCCTTCATCGGCTGCCAAAGGGGGCGTTCGCCTACTGCCCGGAGTGCCACAAGCCCGCCATGATGGTTTCGGTCGATGGTCCGGCCCCGACCACGTGGGCGACGTGCCCGCGGTGCCGCCACGCGCTTGCGACTGTTCGCACCGAGAAGAAAGCGGATCCCAATAGCCGGGAGATGGTAGAGATCCCAACCAAGATCGAGCCATGGACGCGCGAGTACCTCGAGGCCGGGCAGCGGAAGTGCCCGTCATGCGAGGAAGCGTGCTGGCAGCGGACCCGGACGCTCGGCGGCCTCGCCTCTGCCGCCGGGAAGCCCAGGACGGCCGGCGAGTCATCGTGTACGCGACCCATACGGACCGCCGGGACATCCTCCCCCGGCTCGAAGAACTCCTCAGGGGGGCCGGCCTCCGGACTCAGGTCCTCCGGGCGGATACCGTCAGCCCGCGGAAGCGCCAGCAGTGGGTGCGAGCCCAAGCGACCAACCTCGACGTTCTCGTGACTCACCCAAAACTCGTCGGCACCGGGCTCAACTTCCCGGAGTTCCACACGATCATCTGGTACGAGCCCGAATGGTCGGCATACACGCTCCGGCAAGCCAGCCGGCGCACGTGGCGGATCGGTCAGGAGAAGCCCGTCAAGGTCTACTTCCTTGTGTACAGCGGCACCGCCCAGCAGACGGCGCTCGCGCTCGTGAGCCGCAAGATCCTCGCATCCCTCCTGGTCGAGGGCCAGATCGAGACCGACCACGCGATTGCCACCTACGACAGCGGCGGCGAGGTGTTCTACGAGTTAGCGAAAGCCATCCTCGAGCGTACGGAGACGGTCGATGTCCACGAGACGCTCCGATCGCTCAGCCAGGCTCAGACACATGCGCAGGAGCTGTGCGATACCACTCTCACGCCAGTTCTCCCGGTGCCCGAGCCTGAAATCGCACCTGTGCCGGCGCCGAAGGAGGAGCCGGTTCTGGTCGCCGCTGCGATCCAGGCGCCTGCGCCTGCTTCGACGTCCCCGGACCGCATTGCCCTGCCGACGACGGCTCCACGACGGCGGTCTATCGCGATCACGCGCCCGGTGCTTGCGGAGCAAACATCCCTCTTCTAACGGAGGTTGTCTGACGTCAATGCCCCGTCGCAAGCGCTCTCGGCGCCCACAGGTCACGCTTCGCCTTAGAAATCGCCAAACCGGCTACATCTACGGTGCGCTCGTCCTCAACGAACATACGCATTGACGGCGGCGGCGAGACTGGGTCGACCTTCTTGCACCGGTGCTGGCTCCTTCTGGCTTCGCCTTCGATTGAACAGTCAGACGTGCTGGCGGTCGGCTGCTGGCCGTGCCAGCTAGTCGCCTTTTCGGGTACCCACGGAGACGGCGTTCTTCTTGGGACGGCGGTTTCGCTGGAGCACCCGTTTCCTCAGACGCAGGGCCTTGGGCGTGACCTCCACGAACTCGTCGTCCGCGATGAACTCGATTGCCTGTTCCAGGTAGAGCGCTCGAAACGGAACGAGCCGGATTGCGTCCTCCGCCGTGGACGCGCGCATGTTGGTAAGCTTCTTTTCCCGCACGACGTTCACATCCAGGTCGTTATCACGCGAGTTTTCACCGATGATCATGCCTTCGTACACGTCGACCCCCGGTCCGACAAAGAGCTCGCCTCGTTCCTGCAGGTTGTAGAGGGCGTACGATGTCGTCACGCCCAAGCGGTCGGCCACCAGCGCGCCGGTCAGGCGCCGGGGGATCTCGCCCATCCACGGCGTGTGCCCGTCGAACAGCGAATGC
>DASPSK010000401.1:0-2684 GCA_035623975.1 Acidimicrobiales bacterium
CAGCTCGTCCTGTTGGCGGGCTAAGTCCACCCGGCTCGCCTCCACCGCCTCGAAGCGCCGGTTCAGATCTGCACGCTGCCGCTCGAGGGCGTCGAGCTGAGCCCGCTCCGGCAGCTCCCGGCGGCGGTAGGCCAACCGGTCGAGCGCCAGATCGTGGGCTTGCACGTCGAGGAGCACCTGCAGAGGTCCTTGCCCAGCCTGTCCCCCGGAGGCGGGGGCGGCCTCCGCGCTCTTGATGGCGCCGTCGTCTTCCATTCGTCCCTGAGGGTAGTGGTCGAGGCACCTCTCGCGGTCGGCCGTTGCAGCTTCGAACCCTCTCACACCCGTTCGAGGCTGCGCCGGGCGGCCACGAGCGCATCGAGCAGCTCGGGTGTCCCGGCGGCGACGGGCGCCCGCCGGTCGGCATGGCCGCGCACGACGAGCTCGCGACCGAGCCCGTCGGCCACGCCGGCACCGGCCTCTCGGCAGACGAGCATGCCGCCGAGATAATCCCAGCCACCGTGGGCGTTCCTCCCACAGTCGACGTAGCCGTCGAGCGTACCGTCGGCCACGGCACACAGATCGAGCGCCACCGCACCGAGGGCGCGGTACTGCTTCCAGCCGAGGTAACGGCTGGGGTAGCCGGACAACCCGATGACGCTCCTACCGAGGTCACGGCACTGCGATGGGTGGATGGGCACACCGTCGCGCCGCGCTCCCCCGCCGCGGACGGCCTCGTACCGGCGCCCGGTGGCCTGGTTCACGACGAGGGCGGCGAGGGGTCCGTCCTCGTCGAGCACGCAGATGCTCGTGGCGAACCAGGCGAGGCCCCGCGAGGCGTTAGTCGAGCCGTCGACCGGGTCGAGCACGGCGAGGAAGGGCGACGAGCGGACCTGGGTCAGTCCCGACTCCTCGCTCATCACCGAGAAACCCGCCCCCGTCAGCACACCGACCGCCGCCTGATCGGCCGCGAGGTCGGAACGGTACTGACCAGGGCGCGTCCCTGCCAGACCCCAGTCGGAGAGGCCTTTCAGCGCACCGTTCACCTGGCGGGCGGCTTCGTCGAGCACGACGAGGATCGACGCTCCATCCACGAGCGGGCACGGTAGCTCGCCGGCGGCGCATACACTCGCGAGGACATGGCGGTCATTGACGTGGCCGGCTACGTGGCCGAGCTCAAAGATCATGCGGTCGATCACGGATTCCACGTGCACGACGAGCGGCACTTCGTCGAGACGTACTCGCTCCGGCAGTTCTGGGAGGTCGACCTTCACCCGGAGGAGGGCTGCGGTGGCCCGATCGACCTCCACCTCGCCCTCGAGGTCGAGCCCCGGGTCCTCCTCGATTTCGAGGACGCCGTCGTGGCGCTGCCCGAGGACGCCGATCCGCCCGACAAGTGGTTCTTCCCGCTCACGTTCAACTGGGGCGTTCCCCCGCTGCCGAACGCCCCCGACCTGCTCCGGCTGACGCTCGACCTCTCCGGGGTGGGTGGCTTGGAGCTGCCCTTGGAGATATCGGCGACCGACTCGTTCGGCTCGGTGACCGAGGCCGCCGTGCGCCGGCTCACGATCGTCGCCCGCCGGGAGGTGTCCCTCGCCCGGGTGCTCGCCGGCGAGGAGCTCCTGTGCGACACGTTCGACCGGGCGCTGGCGGTCACGCGGTTTCTTCTCGACGCCTCGCCGAGCTGGCTCGGTACCTGAGAGCACGACACGCGCCGCGGAAGTGTCAGCGTGACACCTACAGGGCGCAGGTTGCCACCGCCCGAGGCGCGCTTCAGTGCCCCCCGTGCACCCAGAGCTTGATGCCACCCACGATGCCGGCGACGTTGTCGACGATCGTGACGGATGGGTCGATGTGCCCCTGCATGTGGTGGGCGTTGCCGCCGCCGAGATAGAGCCGGTCGTAGTTGGCGAGGCGATCGAAGTTCCCGATCGCCTCGATGACCCGCTTACGCCACTTCGGTACCCCGATGCGCTTGAGGGGGACCTCACCGATCTGCTCGTTGTACGTCTCCCCCTTGCGAAACGGCTGGTGGGCGAGCTCGAGATGGGGAGCCAGCTTGCCGTCGGCGAACAGCGCCGTGCCTACACCGGTCCCGAGCGTGATGACCATCTCGATGCCGTGGCCGCTGATGACGGCCCAGCCCTGTAAGTCGGCATCGTTGGCCACGCGCACAGGGAGGCCGAGCCGCATCGATAGCGCCTCGGCCAGATCAAAACCCGTCCAGAGCACCACCAGCTCCTTCACGACCTTCGTGCCCGGACCGGCTTTCGTCACGAAATGGGGCGCCGTGAGGATGTGGCCCCTGCGCACGACGCCGGGAAAGCCCACCGACACCCGGTCCGCCGCTGGGAGCGGCTGCACGAGCTTGACGAGCTGATCGACCATCTGCTCAGGCGTGATCGGGTAGGTCGTCGCCACCCGCACCCGATCGGCCAGGAGCCGGCCCTCGGCGTCCAGCACGGACGCCTTCAGCCCGGTCCCGCCGATGTCGATGGCGAGCGTGACAGGACGGGCCGGGGCGACGGCGGCAGCGGGACGGGCTGCAGCCGACGGCGCCGCAGCCGCCGCCTTACGGGCCGGCGGAGCCTTCCTCGCAGCTGGCGCCGCCGCGGCCGGGCCGCCGGCGGCGGCCCTGTGCCCGGTTGCGCGGCTGCCGCCCGCCGACGCGGCCGACGCGGCGGTTTTCGGGGCGGTGCCCGCGG
>DASPSK010000235.1:0-5459 GCA_035623975.1 Acidimicrobiales bacterium
GTAGAGGACGGCGTCCCCCGAACCGAGATGTCCCCGTGCCCACGCGACCGCCTCGTCGAGCCGGTCGACGACGACGACGGGCACGCCGCCGGCCCCTCGGCGCGCCCCGAGGGAGAGCGCCCGGCGGTTCGTGCGCGCCACCACGACGACGTCGGAGACGACGGCGGCGGCGGCCTCGCCGAGGGCGGCGTTCTCCTCCTCCTGCGCCTTGCCGAGCTCCACCATGCCCGGCGTCACGAGCACGCGGCGGCCGTGCGGCGCCTCGAGCTCGAGACGAGCCAGGGCGAGGCGGGCTCCCGCCGGGTTCGAGTTGAAGGTGTCGTCGAGCACGACGTAACCACCTTCGGCAACGTAGCGCTGCAGCCGGTTGGCGGGCAGCGGCAGGGTGGCGAGGCGGGGCAACAAGCTCTCGGCCTCGAGGTCGAGCTCGAGGGCGACCGCGACGGCGCAGGCGGCGTTGGACAGTGCCGTCGGCCGGTCCGAGGCCGAGGTCAGGGCCTTGCCGAGGCGCCGCCCGCCCACGCGAAGCTCGATGCCATCGGGCACGGCCAAGACGGCAACATCCGCCTGCGGGTCGGAGCCGGAGGCACGCACGACCCGCTTGCCCGTGCTCTCGAGCTGCTTGGCGAGGCCGGCAAGGCGCTCGTCGTCGATGTTGAGCACGACGACGGGCGCCCGCTCGGTGATCTCTGCCTTCGCCTGCAGAGTGCGCTCCAGGCTCTTGAACCGCTCGAGGTGGGCAGGACCGATGGCGGTGATGACGGCGATGTCTGGGGTCATCCAGGTGCAGATCTCGGCGATCTCTCCCGGCCCGTAGGCGCCCATCTCGGCGACGAGCACCTCGGTCGCCGGGCCGAGGTGCTCATTGACGGTCCGCGAGAGCCCGGCCCTGTTGTTGTAGCTCTGCGGGCTCGCAAGGGTGTCCTTGGCGGCGCCGACCAGGTGGGTGATGTAACCCTTCGTGGTCGTCTTGCCGTACGAGCCGGTGACGGCGACGACGACGGGACGCACCCGCTGCAGGCGAGCCGTCGCCCGGCGAACGTAGCCGGTGGCGAGGCGAGCCTCGAAGGGAGCGGTGAGGGCCAAGGCCAGATCGAGCAACGCCGGGCTCGCCAGCGTCAGGCAGGCGGCCGCCACGACAGCTCCGTGCAGGCCGTCGGCCACGGCGCCGAGGGCGACGGCGAGGCCTTCGAGGAGCCCGAGGACGGAGGCGAGCACCGTCAGCCGACGCGTCCAGACGAGCTGCGACGTCCGCCCGCGCACCCCGAGGCGCCGCGGCCCGAGGATGGCCACGACGGCGGGGACGGCGGCGGCCGGGGCGGTGAAACCGGAGGCGACGACGCCGGCGACGCCAACGGCCAGCATGATCGTCTTCGCCGGAGCGCTGAACCACCATCGGAGGGCAAAACGCGTGGCCGACCCGGCCAGGTAGTGCTCGCGTTGTGCCACCCGCAGCCATCTCAACGAGCCGACGATCGTGCCCGCCACGGCGAGAGCGAGGCTGACGCCGGTGACCGCCGTCACGGAAGCAGGCGTTCGACGGCGGCCCGTAGCTCGCCGGGCACGCTCACCGGCGTCATGTGCCCGGCACCTTCGCACACGACGAGATGGGCTCCGCCCGGAATGGCGGCTTGGATCTTCGAGGCGACGGTGAGCGGCACGACCGTGTCGTTGTCACCCCAGACGAGCTCGACAGGACATTCGACCTGGGCGAGCGGGGCGGAGTAGTCCTCGAGCACGAGGGTCACAAAGATGTCCCGCATCACGCCGCTCGCAGCCCTGTAGTCGGCCGAGCCGTACCGCTGCCGGTGCGCCTCCAGCCGCCCTTCCGAGACGAGACCGGCCCTGGCCAGCCTCTTCACGATCCTGAAGCGCAGCGGCGAGCGCCGACGGCTGCCCGAGAGGTTGAACAAAGGGACGGCGGTGAGCACGAGGCCGGCGACTCGCTCCGGCGCCATCGCCGCCAGCTGGACCGCCACCCGACCGCCGAAGGAGTGGCCGATCACGACCACCCTGCTCTGCATCTCCTCGAGGAGTGGTAGGAGGGCCTCCGCGTAGCGGGACGACCCCCAGGCCTCCTCGGGCGCGGGCGTCCCTCCAAAGCCGGGCAGGTCGAGGGCGATGGCGTCGAGCGCCGGCTCCGGCTCCGTGAGGGTGGCGACGAAGTCCAGGTGGTCTCGACGCCAGCCGTGGAGCGCGAGCACCCTCGGGGTACCCACCCCGTAGGACTCTCCAAACAGCTGCGCGCCGGCAAAGGAGGTCAGCACCGCCAGGAAGATACCTGAGCCGGGTCTTTCACCGGTGACACAGCCCCGCGCTACCTTCGCGGTGTGGCGAACCTCCGGAGCTCTCGCGAGTGGAGCCGGCCCGAGCGGGACCTCCTGGCCGGTTGCGATCCCGAGCAGATCGAGGCGATCACATCCCCGGCGACACCGCTGTGCGTGCTGGCGGGGGCCGGATCGGGCAAGACGCGAGTGCTCACACGACGTATCGCCTGGCGGGTGATGAACGGTTCGGCCACGGCCGCCCGCGTGCTCGCCCTCACCTTCACCCGCAAGGCGGCCACCGAGCTGCGGGCGCGGCTGGCGACGCTCGGGCTGCCGGAGGCGGTCACGGCCGGGACGTTTCACTCCGTGGCGCTCGGCGAGCTGAAGCGCCTCGCCGCCGAGCAGGGGCGGCGGCCTCCCGTCGTGCTCGGCTCGAAGGTGCGCATGTTGATGGACGTGCTCGAGGACTCGGGCCGGGCCGCCGGCAGGGCGTCCGGGCGCCGCCCGGGCACCGGCGGGCCGACCAAGTGGGGCACGCACGGATCCGTGGCAGATCTCGCCGCCGAGATCGAGTGGGCGAAGTCGCGCTGCCTACGTCCTGATGAGCTCGTGCGGGCGGCCGCCTTCGCCGGCCGCCGGGGCACGTGGGATGCGGCGGACGTGGCCGAGCTCTGGGAGCGCTACGAGCTTCACAAGCACCGCCGCGGCGTGCTCGACTTCGAGGATCTGCTCGCGCGTTGCACACAGCAGCTGCTGAGCGATCACGAGTTCGCCGCCTCGGCGCGCTGGCGCTACCGGCACGTGTTCGTCGACGAGTACCAGGACGTCAACGAGTCTCAGCAACGCCTGCTGCGCGCCTGGCTCGGGACGAACGAGGATCTCTGCGTCGTGGGGGATCCCCATCAGGCGATCTACTCCTGGAACGGCGCCAACCCGCGGGCCATCACCGACTTCGCCGACGACTTCCCCGGCGCCGCCGTCATGCGCCTCTCCGTCAACTACCGCTCCACCCATGAGGTGCTCACGGTTGCCGGCGCCGTCCTCGGGCAGACGCGAGCGGCGCCGGCGGGCGGAGTCCGTCCCGAGGGGCCGATCCCTACGGTCGTCGGCTATGAGAACGAGATGACCGAGGCCGCCGGGGTGGCCGAAGCGGCTTGCCGTGCAAGGCGACCCGGCCGGTCCTGGTCGCAGATCGCCGTCCTGGCGCGCACCAACGCCCAGCTGGGGGCGCTCGAGGCGGCTTTCTCCTCCCGCGGCGTTCCCTGCCATGTCACGAGCGCATCCCGCCTGCTCGCAAAGCCGTGGGTGCAGGACGCCTTGAGGACGGCGGCGCGTTCTGAGGACAGCGCCAGCCTCGCCGCCTGGACGGCCGACCTCGCGGCCAGCGGGCGGACAGATCCCGACGACGAGCCATGCGACGAGGACGAGCGCCCCACCGACGACGCTCACCTCGATCTGGCGGCGCTCGCCCGCCTCGCCGCCGAATACCTGGCGGAGGATGTCGCCGCCAACGGGGCGGGATTCCGCAATTGGCTCGAGGCCGCCCACGGGCGCGACCACGATCTCGTGCGGCGCGATGCCGTCGAGCTCACGACGTTCCATCGTGCCAAGGGTCTCGAATGGTCGGTCGTCTTCGTCACCGGCCTCGAGGACGGCTACGTGCCCATCGCCCATGCTCGGGACCCCGAGGCGCTCGCGGAGGAGCGCCGGCTCCTCTACGTCGCTTGCACCCGCGCCGAGGAGGAGTTGCACTGCTCCTGGGCGGCCGAAAGGTGTTTCGGCGCCAGCCGGCCCGTCCCGCGGGCTGCCTCCCCCTGGCTGAGCGCCATCGAAGCCGCTCACCGGGATCTGCAGCGCTTGCGGCGTGCGGCTCCGGACGCAGCCCGCCAGGCGCTGGCCGACAGCCGTCGCGCCCTCGAGGGCGCTTGAGGCGTCTTCGGCCGGTCGCGCGACCCCGCCGGGGACGCTTCGGGCCACAGTTCTCCACGCGGGTACCTGGCGGTTGTAGGCTGTTCACGCGAAGTGACGGCTCGGCTACATACCGCCGTGGATGTGTGAGTGTACGGCGGGCTCGCATGAGGCGTCGTATGGTCGATCTCCAGGCGGGGCAAACTAGCGTGGGGGATCGGGAGGAGGATGCTGGATGGCGAATGCTGACACGAGAGCGGCAGACCTAGAGGCGCGCAACCAGTACCTGGGAATCATCGACGATGCCTGGGAGATCTACCGGGAAGCCGTCGAGAGGGCCTGGGACGCATTCGAGACGGCTCTCGATCCCGCCCGAGCCGCCTACGAGCAGGCGCAGTCGGCGGCCGAGAGCACCCACGGTCAACAGATCGACGAAGCATGGGCGCTCTACAAGCAGGCCGTCGCCAACGCTCCTTCGACCATGCGCCGCGACATCGTCGCCCAGGCACGGGCGACCTACAACGAGACGGCGGCGCAGGTTCGCAAGACCTACAACGAGAACATGGCGATCGCCCGAGACGACTACCTCCGCAACGTGAACGACGCCCGCAACACCTACCGGGCGGCCGTCGACGGTGAGCTGGACGCCCACCGCGAAGCTGTGCGCGGTGCCTGGGGCAACTACCTTGAGATGGTCGATTCCCATCTCATGGTCGACGACTGAGGAGACCTCCCCTCCTCAGTACTCGCACAGTGCCCCTAATTCGGGTTGAATGCTGGTGTGCACATCTCTGCCAGGGTCGAGTACGCCCTTCGAGCGCTCTGTACGCTCGGAGCCCGCGACGGTGAACCGCTCACAGCCGAGGAGCTCGCCAATGCTCAAGGTCTGCCCGTCCGCTTCCTGCGCGCCATCTTGAACGAGCTCCGTCGCGTCGGCATCGTCACCAGCCAGCGAGGCAACGAAGGCGGATACCAGCTCGCCCGACCGGCCTCCGAGATCACGATCGGCGAGGTGTTCCGTCGCCTCGAAGGTCCCCTCGCCGAAGTGCGAGGCGTGCGCCCCGAAGCGGCCACGTACGAGGCGGCTGCAGAGCACCTGCAGTCCGTCTGGGTGGCCGTGCGTGCGTGCCTGCGCAGCGTGCTCGACGAAGTCACCCTCGAACAAGTGGTGACAGGCGATCTGCCAGAGCACGTGCGCCGGATGCTGGCCCAGCCGGACGCCTGGGACCCTCGCTAAGCCTCTCTCGCCCTATCTCCAGCATGGCCCGCAGCCTGGCCCGGGCC
>DASPSK010000430.1:0-8230 GCA_035623975.1 Acidimicrobiales bacterium
ACTTCACCCTGAACATGGCCGAAGCCGTCGTGTCCGAGCCTCCCGTCGACGAGCTCGCGGTCATCGACATCGTGTCCCTCTTGGTGGGCAAGTCACTCGTGACCACGGTGAACGCGCCTGACGGGCTGCGCTACCAGTTGCTCGAGACACTGCGCCAGTACGGGCTCGACCGGCTGGCCGAGCGTCGCGAGGTCGACCAGTTCCGAGAGCGCCTCTTCGCTTGGGCGATGGCAGGCGTCGAGCACCTCGAGTCGGTCATGCGAACTCCGGCAATGGACGACGCACTCCGGCAGGCAACGATCAACGCCATCACCTATCGCGCCGCCGTGCAATGGGCAGCCGAGCACGGGCAGGCCGCTGCGGCCCTCCGCATCGTCAGCATGGTGCCGCTCACCCATCACAGAGGGGAGAGACGAGCCGAGATCCTCGAACGTCTCGGGCAAGCAGAGCGGGCGGGACAGCTGGACGACGTGGCGGCTGGCCACGCCTGGGCTGCCCTCGGCAACCTGGCGTTCGAGCAGAACGACTGGGCGGCGTCGTTCCACGCCAACACCGAGGCTGTGAAGCGATTCCAGGCTGCAGGGCTCGGTCGGCTCGCTGCCTGGGCCCAGTACCTGAGTGTCCACTCGGCCTGGGGCGCGGGGCGGCTCGATGAGGTCGACCGTCTCGTGAACGAGGCGATCGCCAACTTCCGCCGCGAGCACGACGACATGGGGCTCGGCTACCTCCTGTGGGTCGCGTCCTTGCGAAGCGACGACTTGGACGCGGCCAAGGAGATGGCAGAGGAGGCGGACGATCTGCTCCGCCGGGTCGGAGTGCCGATGGGCATCGCCCACAACCTCGAGGGGAGGGGCATCATCGCCTACGAACGAGGTGAGCTCGGCGAGTCTGCCGGCTTGGTCACCGAGGCGATCAACATCTTCGCCTCGTACGGCAACCTCGGATGCACTGCCCACGCCCTCGAGGCCACCGCCGTGATCATCAGTACCGCCGATGAAAGCGCCGCCAGCACCGCAAGGGAACTGCTCGCCGCCGCCGAACAGCTCCGCAGCCGGAGTGGGCAAGGCCACCGCCCGTGGGAGATACGAGCCCGGCTTGGCTCCCTGGAGGACCGCATCGCCGCACCAAGCACCGACGAGCTCACCCGCTCACCTGGCGCCCGACGCCAGTACACCCTGGAGATGGCGGCAGCCCTCGCTGACCAAGCACTCCGTTCCGTCGCCTCGCGGGTGGCTCGCTGACTGACCGTCCAGCTCACGCTCGCCCGTCGCGTCGGGCACGTCTGTCGCAAGACCTCCGTCGGCCGCTCAGGATCAGCGACGTCGATAGACGTCGGCTCGGTGCTCGATCCGGACGACGTAGACCACAGAGTCGTTGTCTAGTCGGTAGATGACTCGGTACGCCCCGCGGCGAGCTGAGAAGTACCCGGTCAGGTCGCGACCTAGCGGCTTGCCGAACTGGCGGGGGCTCTCGCGGAGAGGCCCGTCGCAGAACTCCCACACGGCGAGGGCTACCGCCAGCGGCAGCTCTCGTTCGAGGGCACGCCGAGCGGCGCCGGCCAGAAGCAGCTCGTAGCGACCACCACTCACGCAGCGCCGCTCTCGCGGCGCCGACGCTCCTCCATCAGGCGAGCCATGTCCTTCCCGGTGATCACATCCCCACGGGCGTACTCGGCTTCCGCCTCACGGATGTCGGCCAGGGCCTCTGGGTCCGAGAGGATGTCGAGGGTCTCCTCCAACGAGGCCAGGTCCTCTGGCGAGATCAGTACAACGGCTGGATGGCCGTGCTTGGTGATGGTCACGCGAGCGTGGGTCTTCTCCACCTCGGCCACAAGCTCCGAGAGGCGGTTCCGGGCCTCAGCAAGAGGCAGCTCTTCCATAGCCATAAGTATAGGCAGAATAGCTGTGGAGGTTACCGGACGTTACTCGAAACTCTCTGATGACCAGGGAGAACGCGTCCGCACCCTCCTCGAAATTGTCCAGAACGAGCTGCCGGAGTCTATGTTCGAACCCCTCGACAGGTCCAGCATCGCCTGCAGCCTGACGAGGTGGAAGAGCTCACAAGGCTCTACGAGGCCGGGGCAACCGTAATCGACCTGGCCTCTCGATTCGCAGTCCACCGCGTTCGGCGTGGGGGCCGTTGTCCTCTGGTCGGCGGGTGCGATCTGTCCTGTCTTGCTTGCACGCCAGCGCCGGCTGCTCGTCGGAGCGAGTCTCACCTGAGTGGAGTTTCGACGCCTCAGCAGTCGGGCCGCCGGGCTCACAAGTTGTTGCGAGTGGAGCGGGTTTGATGACCCGAGAACGAAGGTCATCCTCGACCAAGGTTTCCGGGCGTGCTCTGAGCCACTTCGGCAAGCAGGAGCTGGACGCGACGTTCGATCTCGTCCACGATCGGCCGCACCTCCTCGATCGGTAGCCCGGCCGGATCGGCAAGGGGCCAGTCGAGGTACCTCTTGCCGGGGAAGAACGGACAGCTATCGCCGCATCCCATGGTGACGACGACGTCCGCAGCGACACCGTCCTCCTCAGTTAGCGGCTTCGGGAACTCGCGGCTCGTGTCCAGGCCTCGCTCTGCGAGAACGGCGACGACAGCGGAGTTCAGCTCTTCTCCTGGCTCCGAGCCGGCCGACCGCACCTCGATGCTGCCCTTCGCATAGTGGTCGAGAAGGACTTTCGCGGCGAGGCTTCGTCCGGCGTTGTGGGTGCAGAGAAACAGAATGACCGGTCGATCACTCACGCGCGCTCCTCCAGCGAGCTATGCGGAACGACGACGTCCGCCGCCGCGCCGCGCACCGACGGGTACAGGGACCGAATGACGACAACTGCGACGAGTCCGCCGCCGAGCTGGGCCACGATGTACGCCGGCGCGGAGGAGGGGGCGATACCGGCGAACGTATTCGAGAACATCCGTCCAATCGTGATGGCGGGGTTGGCGAAACTCGTCGAGCTCGTGAAGAAGTAGGCCGAGCCGATGTAGGCGCCAACGGCCGCAGCGGCCGTGGTTCCCCTGCCCGTTCTCGCGAGGGAGAAGATAACGAGAAGCAGGCCGAAGGTCGCCACCACCTCGGCCAGGCAGTGCGCCGCTGTCGCCCGGTGCTTGGTCGAAATGCTCACGGCTGCCTCACCGAACATGAGGTTGGCGACGACAGCGCCACCGATGCATCCCGCGACCTGGGCGGGCAGGTAGGCGGCGGCATCCCGCCATGAGAGCCCACCAAAGGCAGCGTCGACGAGGGACACCACAGGGTTGAAGTGTCCTCCCGACACGGGGCCGAACATGACGATGATGGCGAAGAGCCCGGCTGCAGTCACGGAGGCGGTCTCGAGGAGCTCAAGGCCGACATCGCCCGGCGAGAGCTGCCGTGCCGCGATGCCGGAGCCGATCACCACGGTGGCGAGAAGGGCGCTACCGAGCAACTCGGCGAGGAGGCAACGCCACAGTGCGACGCTGTCCACTCGCTTCGTGCTTTCGTCGCGCGGCACCGTTCAGCAGCACCGAGCCTCGACACGCCCGGTGGCGGATACGTCGACCGGCGCGGTGGTGCAGCAACCCCCGTCGCCCTCGATGCCGGTCTCGACGGGCGCGTCGGCGAGGACCGTGTAGACCTCCCATGTGGCGCCGTCGGGATCGCTCACCCAGACCTTGTCTTGGACGGCGTAGCAACAGGTTGTCTCGCCCTCCACCTCGGCGGAAAGACCTTCGGCGCGAAGACGCTTCGTTGCTGCGGTCACTCCGTCGGTCGAAAACACTTCGACGCCGAGGTGATTGAGTGCGCCTCCGATGCCATCGGCGCGACTGTCCCGCTTCTCGATGAGCACGAGCTTGAGGGGAGGATCGGCGATCGCGAAGTTGGCGTATCCCGGACGCAGCTTGGCCGGCTCGGCGCCGAAGAACTTCGAGTAGAACTCGACGGAGTCGTCGAGGTCGGAGACGTTCAAGGCGAGCTGCAGGCGAGACATCTCTGCTCCTTCGTAGATTTATGATCGTCGATGGGAGTATGATGATCGCATCGACGGATGTCAATAGGAGGTCGCCGTATGCCTGCTCGGGTCGCTGATCGGAAAAGGTTCGACGTCGATGATTCCCTCTGTTGCGCTCCACTCACGGAGTCCCCGCTGTCGGCTGCCGACGCTGCCGAGCTGGCACCGGTGCTCGCCGCCCTCGGCGATCCGGTCCGCCTGCGCCTGCTCTCACTCGTGGCCGCACAGGGCGAGGTCTGCAGCTGCAACCTGGAGGCACCGCTCGGAAGGAGCCAGCCGACGGTCTCCCACCACACGAGGGTGCTCGCCGAAGCGGGTCTCCTCACCGGCGAGCGCCGCGGCAAGTGGACGTGGTGGAGCATCGTCCCCGGGCGGCTCGCCCTTCTCAGGCGTTTACTGGGTGAAGATGGAGAAGGAAGTAGATGAAAACGAGTGATGAGGAGGCTCGGCGCGAGGCCACTCGGCGTGTCTATGCCGAGGCTGCCCGCGACGCCAGCGAGGGTCGGGCCGCCTGTGACTGCGGCACCGAGCGCTGTGTGCACGTCGACGGGTCGAGTGGTTGGGCGAAGACCGTCTACAGCAAGGACGTCGTCGAGGGTCTGCCCGAGACGGCCGTCCTGGCCAGCCTCGGCTGCGGGAATCCCATTGCTGTCGCCGATCTGCACGAGGGTGACACGGTTCTCGACCTCGGCTCAGGCGGAGGCATCGACGTCCTCCTGTCTGCCAGGCGAGTCGGCGAGACCGGACACGTGTACGGACTTGACATGACCGAGGAGATGGTCGCGCTCGCCGAGCGCAACGCAGCCGAAGCCGGAGTGCGGAACGTCCAGTTCTTGAAAGGCAACATCGAGGACATTCCCCTCCCGAGTGCGAGTGTCGACGTCGTCATCTCGAACTGCGTTATCAACCTCGCAGTCGACAAGTCGGCCGTCTTTGCCGGGATGGCACGAGTGCTCAGAGCGGGCGGACGCATAGGCGTGAGCGACATCGTGGCGGAGGACGGGCTCCGGGCAGACGAGCGGGCCAAGGCGGCGGCGGACGTTGGCTGCACGGCAGGTGCACTGGAGAAGGGTGAATACGTCGCCGGCCTCGAGGCTGCTGGATTCTCGGAAGTGAGCGTCGAGTTCACCTACGAGGCTACGAAGGGGATGCACGGAGCAATCATCAAGGCACGAAAGAGCCTGTGATTCAACGTCGGTAGACACCGCCGCCGATGACAGCTGGACGGAGCGACCGGAAACAAGAGAGCACCGCTGAGCGGGACTGCTGCACAATCCGGCGACAAGTTCGGCCTCGACGGGGGTCAACAGGCCGAGAGCGTCTTGGCGTCGACGCCGGTGGTAAGTGCGCTCAATCCAGGTGACGATGGCGATTCGTAGCTCGTTACGGGTCTCCCAGCGGCGAGGGTTGAGCACGTTCCTCTGCATGAGGGCGAAGAACGCTGCTCTCTGTGCGGCGACCCGTCGTCTTGAGGGGCTAAGCCTCCACCAGGATTACCAGGGTTTCGGGCAAGACGCCGTCATGCTCCATCGCCTCGGCCGCCCCCTCAGCCTGCATGGCGGCCGTGAAAGTGTCCATGTCGGGAACGTCCATGAGCACCGCGACGTGGGTCGGGTTCTGCGGGTCGACGAACGTCCGGATGTTGCTGACACCGAGCGGCCCAAAGAATTCTTCTCGCTTCGGCGAGGCCAGCCAATGATCCTTGTCCTTCACATCGTGGTGACCGATCAAAGTAGGCATGCTTCCTCCTTGTGACGTGGTTCCGATGACGGTGCCGAGCCTGGCACGCTGACGCTACACCGGCGTGCCTGCTGCGTGCGCCGAGACGACGCTCGCACAGTCCGCCTTCCCGCCGGGCATTGTTTAGTTATGCTGTGAAATCGACAACGGAAGTGGAGCTGACCGGACTCGAACCGGCGACACCCGGCTTGCAAAGCCGGTGCTCTACCAACTGAGCTACAGCCCCTCGCCCGCTGACACGGGCAGGCGCTCCGAGCCTATGCGCTCGACGGCGTCTGGCTGTCTGAGGAGTCCGGGTTGGGCGCCGGCGCAGGCGGTGCAGCCTCGGCGCCGGGCGGGCGCGCGACAAGAGGCGAGTCAGAGGTCGGTGGAACCGGCAGGGGCGCCCGCCGCACCGAGGCGCCGGCGGCCGCCACTCGGCGATTGAACTCGGTGTCGCGCGCTCGTGCCGCCCGGCATTCGGCGGGAAGAGCATGCATGAGCTCGTGCGCCTCCACGGTCGACCTATGCCACCAGCGAACGCTTGTCCGGCGTCCGGCGACGTCGAGGTACACGGAGGCGAGGTCGAGCATGCGCTGGAAGGGACCCTGCCCGTAGCGGATGCTCTGCACCTTGCCGAGGGGCACCCACTCGGTCAGGCGCCGCACCCGCCCGCTGACCGAGACGGCACACGAGCCGTTCCGACCACCCGCCAAGAAGTGATAGCTGAAGGGCGCTCTTATGACCGCTCGTCGCGGTGGGCGCGTCACCGCCACTTCGTGTTCGGCTACGACCCTGCCGAGCAGCCACTCGGCCTGGGCTCGGCTCCCAACCGGCAGGAGAGCCCGGCGGACGGCGGCTTGGGGCTGATTTCGCTCTTGGCGCACGGAACCGGCGAGATGCAGCTCGAGGCGGCACCAGCCAAGAGGTCGCCACAGCAGCGGCTCCAGCATGCGCACAGCCTGAACCCGCCCGTAGGGGATGGTCTCGGCCACCCGGGACGCCAGACCGCTCCGGATCCGCAGGCCGTCGGGCGCCTCCGCCACCTCGAGACCCCACTCCTCCGCCACTCGCCTCACCATTCGGCTCGCGAGGGCAAAGATGTCGAGCACCAGCGTGCCGCTGGCGACGCCGAGAGCGGCAGGGGCCACGGTGCCGCTGGCGACGAGGCCGACGACCAGCCCGAGCGGCAGGAGCACGCCGATCGTTGCGCCCGTCAGCAGGATCGAGACGACGAGGCGGCCGTTGGAGATCTGGAAGAGGGATCGCTCCGGCGGTGGGGGCGTCGTGTCCGGCAGGCCATGGGCCATCGCCAGCAGGCTCGCCCGCACCCATTGGGCCTCTTCAAGCCGCAGGTACTGCAACCTGGCGTCTCCGCCCGAGCCGCCCGCCGTGCGCACCCTGACCTCGGCGAGACCGAGCAGGCGGGCCATGAGCGGTTCGACGAGGTCCACGGCCTGCACGCGAGCGAGGGGGACGCGAACGGTGTTTCGGCGGATCAGCCCGGTCGCCACCTGCAGGGTGTCGCCGTCGATCCTCCACGTCGTCACGTACCAGGAGACGACCGCGTACACGAGCACAACCCCGACGACGACGAGATCGAAGACGACGCCGGAACGGCCGGAGCCCTTCGGGGAGGAGAGCTGATCGGCCGCAAGCAGGATGATCACGCCGACAAACGCCCGCCCGATCCGCACGATGGGAGACAGCGGGCTCAACCGTTGCGGCGCGGTCGGGAGGGCGCCAGGAGACGTCAGCTCAGACCCCCGCCGCTTGCGCCTCACCCAACGCCGCCAGCTGGTCACGCAAGCGGGTCGCCTCGTCCGGACGCAAGCCCGGGATGCGGGCGTCCGTCGAGGACGCCGCCGTGTGGAGCTTGATCGTGGCCAGACCGAAGGCCCGTTCCGCCGCGCCCGCCGTCACGTCGACGAGCTGCATGCGCCCGTAGGGCACCACGGTCAGGCGGCGGATGAGGACGCCGCGGCGGACGAGCAGGTCGCGGGAGCGTTCGCAGTACCCCCAGGAGTGATATCGCCGGCCGGCGACAACTTCTCCAGCCGCGCACAGGGCGGCCAGGCTGCCATACACGATGACCGGGATCGCCCCGCCAGCCGACATCACCGGCCCCAGGACGGCGAGCCCGAATGCGAGCGTCGCAACGCCGATCTCCACTCGACGCATCGTCAGCAACCGCGGTGACGGGCTCAACCACAGGTCGCCGGGCTCGCTGCTCCAGGGCGGGTTCACACTTCCGACCCTACGTCGCTGCCGAGGCATGCCTTGTCATCGCGGGCGGGATCAACCTATGCCCGGGCAGCTGAACCGGTGAGCAGGCTGGAGATGATCTCCGAGGCGTCGGCGAGCCGCCGCAGCCCTCGCACTCCGCCTGTCACCGTCTGCAGGCTGAGCAGCTCCCGCTCCGGCGTGTCGACGATCGATCGCACGACGGCGAAAGGCCGCCTCTCGGCCAGACGTGCGAGCCAGGCCGACTCGGTGTCGCAGATGACCGCACCGCAACGCCCCAGCAGCTC
>DASPSK010000460.1:0-6445 GCA_035623975.1 Acidimicrobiales bacterium
GTTGTCGAAGGGAGCCCAACCGACCGAGACCGTCCGCAAGCTCCTTGAGATCTCCGGTGTCTGGGGCGAATTCCAGGCGACCCGCACCGTCAAGGTACCGAAGGAGCGCACACGACCGTCCCGCAGGGCACCGGCCGGTGCGACCGCCAAGAAGGCGGTTGCCGCCAAGAAGGCGGTTGCCGCCAAGAAGGCTGCTGGCGCCGCCAAGCGCGGGCCGGCGGCCGCCAAGGCAGCGCCGGCCCCGGCCGGCGGCAAGAAGGGCTGACAGGCAATGGACGAAGGGTCGATGTTCGAAGAGCCGGATTTCAGCCGGACCCGGTCGGGGGCGCAGTCGGGGGCCGCTGATGACACCTATGACGACGACCTCGAGGACCTCGAGGATCTCGAGGAAGACGTGGCCGCCGAGATCGCCGAGGAGGACGAGGAGGAGGGTGAGGGCCTCGCCGACGAGGAGGACCTCGAGGAAGAGGATCTCAGCGAGGACGGGGATGGGGCCGGGGCGGTCAACCGGGTCCGTGGGGCGGCGGCGAGAGCCGTGCTCGAGCACGTCACCCGGGCGCTCGTCGACGACCCTGACTCCGTCGTGGTGGAGGTGAGCGAGGGACGATCGGGGTTGCGCTTCTCGGTTCACGTCGCGCAGGGCGACATGGGCCGGCTGATCGGACGCAAAGGTCGCACGGCGCAAGCCATCAGGACCCTCGTGCGGGCGGCCGCCGCCAGCGACGGTACGGAGGCGTCGGTCGACATCGTCGACTGACGGTGTTCCGGGAGTGCGGAGGCCCGAGGGAGGTGACCGCCTCCTCGAGATCGGGCACGTGACGAAGGCGCACGGGCTGCGCGGCGAGGTTGTGGTCGATCTCGTGACGAACCGTCTGGAGCGCCTCGCCGCCGGTCAACGGCTCACCGCCCGTCTCGCCGGCCCGCCGTCCATCGACACCGAGCTCGTCGTGACGTCCTCGCGGCCGTTCCAGCACCGCCACCTCGTGCATTTCGACGGCGTCGTGACGCGCGAGGGGGCCGAGGCGCTCCGAGGCGCTCAGCTGCTCGCTCCGCCCGTGCAGGATCCTGAGACGCTCTTCGTCCACGATCTCATCGGCAGCGAGGTGGTCGACCTCGCCGGCACGTCCCACGGCATCGTCATCGCCGTGGAGGCCAACCCCGCCAGCGATCTCCTCGTAGGAGAGGCGGGCTGGTTGGTGCCACTGCGATTCGTGGTGGAACGCCGGGGCGGCCAACTCCTCGTCGACGCGCCCGAAGGGCTCTTCGAGTGACCGCGCCCGGACGGCTTCGAGTCGACGTCCTCACGATCTTCCCGGACGTGGTCGACGCGTACTGTGAGGCGAGCGTCCTCGGTCGGGCACGGCGGGAGGGCATCATCGACGTGCGCGTGCAGGACTTGCGCTCCGCCGCTCGGGATCCCCACCGATCAGTCGACGACGCTCCCTTCGGCGGCGGGGCGGGCATGGTGCTGGCTCCCGAGCCGGTCTATGCGGCCGTGGAGCAGATCGGGCCGCCTCGACCGCTCCTGCTGCTGTCACCCGGCGGCCGGCGTTTCGACCAGCAGATGGCCGTCGAGATGGCGGCGCTCGGGCGGTTCAGCCTGCTGTGCGGCCGATACGAGGGCGTCGACCAGCGGATCTGCGATCACCTCGTGGACGGCGAGGTCTCGGTGGGCGACTTCGTCCTCGCCGGCGGCGAGCTCGGCGCACTCGTCATCGTCGAAGCCGTCTGCCGCCTCCTTCCCGGCGTGCTCGGAAACGATGAGTCCAGCGCCGACGAGAGCTTCACGAACGGGCTGCTCGAGTACCCGCAGTACACGAGGCCGGCATCGTTTCGGGGCTGGGACGTGCCCGAGGTCCTCCGGAGCGGCGATCACGCCAGGGTGGCTCGTTGGCGGTTGGCCCAGTCGCTGCAGCGCACCTTGGAACGCCGTCCGGATCTGATCGAGGCGCGAGGCGGTATCTCAGAGGCGGAGCGGCGGGTGATGGAAGAGTTCGGCCTGCGTCCACCGTCGGGCGAGCGGTCGGTCCCCTGACGAGGGCACGAGTCGATGGTTGCCGTCTCGGGGAGGGCGCGCGGCCTCGTCCGGGCTGCGGGTGCGAGGGATCGCCGTGCCCGGCTATCCTTCTTGCTGCCAGGAGTTCAGGTCGAGGAAGCGGCTTCGGGCTCGGATCGCCTCCCTTCGTCCGGCATCCCAGCACCGGCCGCTCGACTGAGCCCCGCCGCAGCCCGCTGACCGCCGTGAGGAGCGTTGTCATGAACCCAACCGATCTCGTCGACCGCGCGAATCTGCGTGACGACCTTCCCGAGTTCTCCCCGGGCGACACGGTCAAGGTGCACGTGCGGGTCGTAGAAGGCAACCGCGAGCGCATCCAGGTGTTCCAGGGAGCCGTCATCCGGCGTCAAGGCTCGGGTGTCCGCGAGACCTTCACCGTTCGGAAGGTGAGCTTCGGGGTTGGCGTCGAGCGGACCTTCCCGCTCCACTCGCCCATGTACTCGAGGATCGAGCGGATCAGCGAGGGCGACGTGCGCAGGGCGAAGCTCTACTACCTCCGCGATCGGGTCGGGAAGTCCGCCAAGATCAAGGAAAAGCGGAACCGTTAACACGCTCTTTGTGCGGCCGCGTGCGTCCCCGAGGGGCGGTTGTCGGGTCGCGTAGGTGCGTCCGGCCTAATGTCCGATCTGGCGACACGGAAAGGCTGCTGTGCCGTGATGAGACCAGGGTGTATGAAGCGCCGAGGTGGAACACTCGCCCCGCCAACTGTGTCGGTACGGCCCATGCTCGCGAGCGCGAGATTCCGAGGAGTGCGATGACCGCAGAAGAGGACCTCGACCAGTTCGAGGCCGAAGTCGAGCTCGCCCTCTACCAGGAGTACCGGGCCGTGCTTCCCATGTTCAAGTACGTGGTGGAGACGGAGCGGCGCTTCTACCTGGCGAACGACGTGAAAGTGATCCCCCACGCGGGGGCGGGAACCACCTATTTCGAGGTCGAGCTCGGGGACGCTTGGGTGTGGGACATGTACCGTCCGGCACGCTTCGTTTCGTCGGTCCGAGTGGTCACCTACAAGGACGTGAACGTGGAGGCGCTGCCCGAGACGGACGGCTGACGGCGTGCCGACGAATGGCCGCCGGGCGCTCGGGTCCTTCGGCGAGGCCCTCGCCGCCCGCTGGTACGAGGCGCGTGGTTACGAGGTCATGGATCGAAATTGGCGAACGGCCGGCGGTGAGATCGATCTCGTCCTGCGACGGCGTCACGAGCTCGTGTTCTGCGAGGTGAAGACCCGGACGTCGGACCGCTTCGGCTCCCCGGCCGAGTCCGTCACCCTCGCGAAGCAGCGCCGCCTACGTCGGCTGGCAGCGGCCTACCTGGCTGCGTTCGAGCCGAGCCGGCCGCGTCCCGGTGTCGTGCGCTTCGACGTCGCCTGCGTGAAGGGGGGCCGGGTCGAGGTGATCGAGCACGCCTTCTAGAGGCCTGCGTCAGGCGCCGTCGTCCTCGGCCGCCTCCGCCGGTGCCACGTGAGGGCCTGCGGGCTCGTCCACCGCCGACTCCCCGCTTGCCGGTCCGGACCCCGGGTGGAGCGGGTCGTCACCGCGGACCGAGTTGTCGGAGACGCGATCGGACCAGTGACGTCCGTCCCAGTACCGCTGCTCGTGACGACCGGTCGGATCGGGGTACCAACCGAACAGCGGTGGCGGCGCGGGGGCGGGCACGTATGGGGGCGGTTGTGCCCACCCGTCGGGGCCCGGTAGTGCAGGTGCCGATGGATATGCCGGGGCCCCGTAGGGCTGCCAGGGGTTGGCGGGAGGCGGAACCTGACCCGCATAGGGCGGCGGTGCAGGGGGATAGCCGGGGCCGGCCGGCTGCTGAAAAGCCTCAGGCCCGAGGGGAGGCGGCCACGACGGAGCCGCCGGAGCGCCGGGAGTGCCCGGCTGCCATTCTCCGGGGACTCCCTGGCTGCTGTCGGTCGGCGGCCAGGACTGGGCCGCCTGCGCCTGCTGACCGGGGTGGGACGGTTGCCATTGCGGTGGCGCCGGCGGCTGCCAACCGGCGGGCGAGGGTTGCCGCCACTGCCCCGCCGGCGGCCCTTGCTCCTGGCCCGGCGGTGGTGGCTCCCGGCGCGGGGCGTGGCTCGGGGGTGGCCAACCTCCGCTCTGAGCCGAGGTATCCGGCGGGCCGGGGGCGGCAGCCGAATTCGCACCGAACATGCCGCGGGGGCCGTAACGACCGGCCGCGGGTGGCTGGACCGGTCGCGTCGTCAGACGGGCGAGCGCCACGACGAGGAGGCTCAGCACGGGGAGAAGGACACCGAAAACGCCCCAGAGAAACGGAGGAACCCGCCAGGGGTACACCCCGATCGCGCGGCGGCTGTAGACGGCGAAGGCGTAGGCGAGCACCCCGGACAGCACGGCCGTCACCCACAGCTCGTCCATCTGACCAGACGTCAGCGTCGGGTTCCCCGCTGCAAGGATTGGAGCAACGCCCCACATGGTGATCACCTCTGTATCCAGGCTAACGCTTAGCCGGCCCTGCGGCTTCCCGAAGGCCGCCTGCGGGGTCATCACAGCCCGTGCCGGCGCGCGCGGGCGAGACACGGAGTGTGCCAGTGCCGGCGCAGATCGGCGGCGCTCAAGGGCACGATCACGACGTGCGCCGTGCCTCGTCTGATCTCCTGATTGCACCCGGGACAGACGTAGTCCTTGCGCGCCTCGAACGGCTGGATGCGGCGGACCTCGGCCATCCCACCGGTGAGCGGATCCTCGATGAACGGCAACCGGCCCCCGGCCGGGCCCAAGTCGTGAGCTCCCGCCTGTTGCCTGGTACCGTCGATCGGAGCGCCGGACCGCCGCGCTCCCTCGCGTCCCGACCCTGGCTCAGAGCGGGACGCGGGCAATCGAGGGGGGCCTCGCCGGCGTCTTCGGGGCGGTACCACGAGACCTGAATTATGTTGCTTCCGTGCAGGCCGGCGTGCATCTTGGAGGTTGCACGGAGCGATGGGCCTCCCGGACCGTCGAAGCGGAGGCTGGCGGGGGCACAGGGCTCCACCTCAGCGGAGACGCACGGCCCCAAGGAGGGTGACAGGCATGCCCGACACGGATTACGCCAGCTTGGCCAACGCCTGCTGGAGGGTGTACGAGCCGATCCATGCCACCACGTACTTCGCAGACGAGTCCCGGGCTGCCGCCGATGAGGTGGGGCTCAAGGGCTGGTGGATGTGCTACTTCGCCTTCAGGGCGGCCCCGCTCGGGCCCGTGCCGGCGAGCGTCGTGCGGGCGACGTTCTACAACTTCCATCGCTCCCGGGTGGATCGAGCCATCCCCGACGCCTGGGCGCTGGCGTCGATCGACACGCTCCTGCAGGCGCGAGCAGCCGCCGTCTCCGCCGCCTTCCGCCGAATCGGCGACGACGCCGAGCTCGAGGCCGCAACCGCTGCCATCCCGCTCGCCCGGTCAGCGGCATCGGCCTGCGAATGTGTCGGCCGGCCCCTTGCCGCCGCCAACCAGGTCCTCGCCCTCCCCGACGATCCGCTCGCAGCCCTTTGGCAGCTCATCACAGTGCTGCGGGAGCACCGCGGCGACGGCCACGTCGCCTGCCTCACCCACGCCGACCTCGACGGCTGCGAAGCTCTCGTCATGCACGCAGCCTCGGGAGCCGTGCCCGCCGAGGTGCTGCAGGTGAGCCGGAATTGGCCCGAGTCGGAGTGGGCAGACGCCGAGGAGCGCTTGACCGATCGGGGGCTGCTCGCCGACGGCGCCGCCACCGCCGCCGGCCTCGAGCTCCGAGCCGGCATCGAGGCAGACACGAACCGCCTGGCGTCCCAGCCGTACGCCGAGATCGGGGCCGAAGCAACCGAGCGGCTCACCGAACTGCTTCGGCCGTTGGCGAGGGCCGTGGTGAGATCGGGCGGGTTTCCTTCCGTCAATCCGATCGGGCTGGACGCGAGCACCGAATAGGGCCCCGACGACCGCCGGGCGGGGCGGCTCGGCGCCGTTTGACACAACCCCTGCGTAACGTGCTCGGAGATCGAGCGGTCCGTGTCCCCCCCTTGGGCGGGGACGTCGACCCTCCAGAGAGCACCGCCGCCCGGAGGGAGTTCCCGTGATCGCCACCGTCCCATCTGCTACCTTGCTCGGGGTCCAGGGTCGCAAGATCCTCGTCGAGGTGCACGTCTCAGGCGGCTTGCCTGGCTTCACGATCGTCGGGCTGCCGGACGCCGCCTGCCGCGAGGCGCGTGATCGCGTGCGGGCGGCGCTGCTGTCGAGCGGCCTCCCGTGGTCGCAACGGCGGGTGACGGTCAACCTCGCGCCGTCGGGAGTGCGGAAAGCGGGGGCGGGTCTCGACCTGCCCATCGCCATCGGCCTGCTCGTGGCCGAGGGCGAGATCGAACCGGCGGCGGTTGCGGGCTGCGGCTTCGTGGGCGAGCTCGGTCTGGACGGCACGCTCCGG
>DASPSK010000461.1:0-14744 GCA_035623975.1 Acidimicrobiales bacterium
GTCCGTCGCGGATGAAAACCACCCTGTCTGCCCAGGACGCCAACTGGGCGTCGTGGGTGACGACCACGGCGGCCACGCCCCGGTGGCAGGCGGCCAGGATCAAGCGCATCACGGCCTCACCGTTCACAGAATCGAGTGCGCCGGAGGGTTCGTCCGCGAGCAGGAGGGAGCGCTCGCCGACGACGGCGCGGGCGATGGCAACACGCTGCCGCTCGCCACCGGAGAGCTCGTCGGGGTAATGCTCGGCTCTGTCCTTCAGACCGAGCTCCTCGAGCGCGGCCATGCTCGCGAGCTTTGCCGTCTTGGCGGGAACGCCGTCAAGCTCGAGGGGGAGCGCCACGTTCTCCGCCGCGCTGAGCCCGGCCAGGAGGTTGAAGTCCTGGAAGACATACCCGACGGTGCGCCTTCGGAGGCGCGCTTTCTCATTGCGAGACATAGAGGACAGCGCCTGACCGCCGATGACCACATCCCCGCTCGTCGGCTCCTCCAGACTCCCGGCAATCGTGAGCAAGGTCGACTTCCCCGAGCCGCTGGGTCCCATGATGGCGACGAGCGAGCCGCGCTCGACCGATAGGTCGACGTCCCACAGCGCCTGCACCTCGGCGGCACCGACGCCGTAGCTCTTCGACACCTGGCGCAGCTCGAGGTAGCTCATCGCCGCGCCACCAACCTCCGCCGTATCAGCGGTCCAGGACCGGCAGCCGGAGCCTCGACCTCGGCCCGCTTCAACCGCCCGTCGGCCATGTCGAGCCAGCGAACGACCGAGTCGAGGCGGAACAGCTCGGCATCGACCACAAGGGCGAAGCCGAGATCGAAATCGGCCTCGTCCTCCTTGAGGCGCGTCCACTGCTGCATCAGCTCCACAAGGTACCGACGATGGAGCTGGATGACGTCGTGGACGTCCACACCCGGCACTCGAACCGCCGACAGCACCTTGATGACAAGCTCGTCGCGCGGCGGCGATGTTGTGTCCGGCGGCGTTCTCAACCAGGTGTCGAGCTCCTTGCGCCCGGCGTTTGTGATTCGAAACGCCTTCTGCGACCCGACCTCTTCCTCGCCGTCGTTCGACTCGATGAGCTCATCGCGCTCGAGCCGCTGCAGCGTCGTGTACACCTGGCCCACGTTGAGAGGCCAGACGTCGCCCGTGTTCGTCTCGAACTCCTGGCGCAGCTGCAGTCCGTACTTTGGCCCCTCACTCAACAACGCCAGCAGGGCGTGACGGATGCTCACGGAGCCTGTCCTCGCACTCGTACCATACCGAGTATCCTACGAGCTCCGTGGCGTTGGGTCAATGGACCTCCCGTGGCGGAGGTCAGGGCCCCCGGAACGGTCTCCGAACCCTCCGAAACCGGGTCAGCTCCTCCCCTTGCCGCATCTGCAGCGCCTGCGAGATGAGAGAGGTACCGTCGTGGCAGTCGGGCTCCTGCTCGGCGCTCATGAGGGGTCTACAAGTCCTCATGGCGTCGGAAGAACTGGTTGTTCGGTACCTGGTGAGAGGAAAGGGCAAGCATGTCCCCACACGCTCGACATACCCGCGTCGCAGCGGTCGCGGCATCGTTGATCGGGCTCGTATCTACCGTGGCATTGCAGACGGGGAGGGCGTCGCCGGCAGACTCGCAAACCGATCGACCAAGCACTGCGACGTACAGCTACGACGTGACCGCCCTCGCCTCGTCGTCGAGCGGGTCGGTCGCCTTCGCCGCCACCGCTGCGTACGAGGAGGTCGCTCCCTATACAACGACGTACGGGATAATGAGGTGGACAGGCTCGAAGTGGGTCACCACGACGTTTCCGACCTTCTCTGGTGGCGGTTACCTGGGTGGCCTCGCGGTCAGCTCGAGTACCGACGCCTGGGGCCTCGCCTACGTCGGTGCGGCCCAGACGCTCGAGCTCTTGCACTGGACCGGGACAGGCTGGTCGCAGATCGCCCTTCCCACCGCGGATGCTCACGCCGAGAGCGGCGTGATCGCCTCGAGCGGATCCACCGTATTCGTCGGTGGCGGGTTGCCCGGCGTCGGTCCGGAGATCCCGTTCCTCCTCAAATACGCCGGGACGTGGAAGACCGAGACCCTGCCGACCCTGCCGAAGTACTCGATGATCCAATCCATGTACGCGAAGAGCCCGACCAGCGTCTCCATGATTGCGGAGGCCTGCCTATCGACCGGCTGCACGAGCAACGTGTTGCTGCCGAGCGGCTCGACGTGGAAGGACAGCTCGCTCGGGGGAGCCGGCGCCGAGCTCACCGCAATAGCGGGAGAGGGCGCAGAACTGATGACCGGGGGCGCGGTTCGTACCCCCACGTCCGAAGCGCCGTTGCTCGAGGTGTACAAGAGCTCGAAATGGTCCTCGATAAAGGTGTTGAAGTCCCTCAACAACGCAACTCTCCGATCTGTGAGCTTGAACTCGGCCACGAGCGCCTGGATCGGCGGCAATCAGGACACCGAGTCGTCGCACACTGACAAGTGGCAACTGCTCGTCGATCGCATGGACGGAGCAAAGTGGGTCTCTGACGCGCCAAAGATTCCGGGCAAGAACGCTTTCTTCGGCTCTCTCGCGAGCGGCGGTTCGCACGCTTGGGTCTTTGGGACCTCCTGGGCCGGCACGCCGTGCTCGTCCACCGCGACGCTCGTCGGGTACTACTGGGCCGGCAAGTCCTGGGCCTCTGTCACGCTTCCCTTTGGAGTCGGTGGCTCGGCGATGGGTTCCAGCGCGCCGGACTTGGAATCGGTTCCGGATTGCTGAGCCAGCGCCTTGGTGGCCCGCAACCTCGGCGATACGTCGGATCGTCGTCGCGCCGAGCCTGATCCCGAGCTTCACGTTATGGCGCCCCACACCCTTCGCTGCATGGCCTGAGGACCGAGGAGGGCTGCGGCGGGCAGCCGACTTTGACAAACTGCGGAAATGCCACCCCCGACCGGGACCGTGACGTTGCTGTTCAGCGACATCGAGTCGTCGACCCGCTTGTGGGAGCAGGCGCCCAAGGAGATGGCTGAGGCCGTCGAGCGCCATGACACGGTCATGCGGGCGGTGATGGCGTCCGAGGACGGCTACGTCTTCAAAACGGTGGGCGATGAGTTCTGCGTCGCCTTCGCGACCGTGCCGGCCGCGATCGCGGCCGCCGTCGCCGCGCAACACACGCTGGTTGCGCAACCCTGGCCGGCTCCGGTGGCGCTCCAAGTTCGCATGGCGTTGCATGCCGGGGCCTGTCAGGAGCGCGACAACGACTACTTCGGCCCCACCGTGAACCGGGCGGCGCGGCTGATGGCCGTCGGCTGGGGCGGCCAGGTTCTCGTCTCGGGGGCGACGGCGGAGCTGCTCGGCGACGGCGCGCCTTCCGACGTGTCGCTCCGCGACCTCGGGCTCCACCGGTTGCGCGATCTCGGACGCCCCGAGCATGTGCACCAGCTCGTCGCCGAGGGACTTCGCGCAGAGTTCCCGCCGCTGCGCTCGCTCGACAATCCCGAGCTCCCCAACAACCTCCCCGCGCTGTTGTCGGGATTCGTCGGTCGAGGTCGCGAGCTGAGCGAGGTCCGGGGTCTCGTCCGCGAGTCACGACTCGTGACGCTCACCGGCGCGGGCGGTGCCGGCAAGACGCGGCTTGCCGTGCAGGCGGCCGCCGAGCTGCTCGATGGCAGCGGCGACGGCGTCTGGTTCGTCGAGCTGGCCTCCATCAGCGATCCCGAACAAATACCTCTCGCTGTCGCGAGCGCGATCGGGCTTCAAGAAGGCCTCGAGGTGGACCCCGGCGGCGCCCTGCTGAAGGCGCTCGGTCCGCAGCGCTCCCTGTTCGTGATCGACAACTGCGAGCACCTCGTCGACGGGGTGGCGAAGCTCGTGGACGCCGTCATGCGAAGCTGCGCCGGGGTGCACGTGATCGCTACCTCGAGAGAGCCCCTCGGCGTCGACGGCGAGCGCGTCTACCGCGTGCCCTCGATGTCGGTCCCCTCCGACGAGGTCGACTCCTTCGAGGAGGCGCAGGCGTTCGACGCCGTCGCGCTCTTCGCGAGCCGGGCGGCGGACGCCGGTGCAGTTATCCCGGACCACGATGTTCCGCTCGTCGCCTCCGTCTGCCGCCGCCTCGACGGGATCCCACTTGCCCTGGAGCTGGCCGCCGCCCGCCTCGCCTCGATGTCGCTTGCACATCTCTCCGACCGACTCGACCAGCGGTTCCGACTTCTCACCGGCGGCTCCCGCAGCGCCATGGCGCGCCAGCAGACGCTCCAGGCCACCGTCGAATGGTCCTACGGCCTCCTCCACGCCACAGAGAGATCGCTCTTGAGGCGGCTCAGTGTCTTTGTCGGCGGTTTCGAGCTTGAGGCCGCCGAGCAGGTATGCGTGGGCGGCGACGTCGACGAGTTCGACGTGCTCAACCTGCTGCATTCCCTCGTCGAGAAGAGCTTGGTCGTCGCCGAGCAGGACGCCGGCTCGGTGCGATACCGCCTGCTCGAGACGATCCGCCAGTACGCCGCGGCCGAGCTGTTGCGCGAGGGCGGAGACGAGGGGGTGCTGGAGGCGCGCGACCGGCACGCCGCCTACGTCCTCGACCTGGCGGCGAGGAGCAGCCCCGAGCTGGAGGGCGCCGGCCAGGTGGCCGTCTACACGAGACTCGACCTCGAGATCGACAACGTGCGAGCCGCGCTCACACACCTTTCCGACCAACGCCGGGCGCACGAGATTCTCGAGCTCGTCGTCTTCCTCCAGCGCTTCTTCAGGAGTCGTGTGTTCGTCGAGGTGATTCCGAAGATATACGCCGCCCTCGACGACGTCCCGGACGTCGACGACGAGCTCGTCGGCCGCGCCCGCCTAGCGGCGGGGATGCTGTCGGGTTGGCTGCAAACCTCCATTCGCGACGAGGTACTCCGCGGTGAGGCGCAGGTACGCCGCGCATGCGAGATCGCGGAGAGGACCGGGCCTGCTTCCTTCGAGGCGCTTGCCTGGGGCATCTTCGCGATGTTCCAGCAGTACCACCAGGACCTCGAAGGCTGCGCGTCCTCACTGTGCCGGGCGTTGGAGCTCGCCGAAGCCGCTGGCGACCCGGTTGTGCGGGACGAGGTGTGGGACTTTTCGCTCCAGCGGAGGCCGGTCGCAGCCTGCGGCCTCTCGGTCGACGACCGCCTCGGGCGGGCGACTTCTTTGCTCGAGAGCGCTCGTTCGCGAGGGGACCTCGCAGGCGTCGGCCGCGCCTATTCGCACCTCGCCAGCCTCTATCTCGACCTGGAAGCGTTTGAACGCGCTATCGACATGTACACCGAGAGCATCGCGATCCAAGAGGAGCTTGGGGACAAGCACGCCAGTGCCGGGAGGCTCAACAACCTGGCGCTCGCTCACCTTCAGCTCCGTCGCTTCGACGAGGCCGACGTGGCCATGCGTCGTGCGATCCGCCTCAACAGGCGTACGGGCCTCCTCTCGCCTGCCGGTGACATGGTCTTCGTCGGCGGGTGCGTGGCGGTGGCGCGGGGAGAAGCTGCCCGGGGAGCGCGCCTGTTGAGCGCGGCCGACGAGCTGCGGCGACCCGCCTACGAGACCGGGCAGCTCTATTTGACCCCCGGTGAGGTCCGTGCCCAGCACGAGGCCGAGGATGCCGCCAGGGCGAGCCTCGGCCAGGAGGCCTACGAGCGCGAACGGGATCGGGGCCGTCGGCTCTCGGTGCTCGAGGCCCTGGCGCTCGCTCTCGAGCCCTCGCCGGATCCGGCACCAACGGCCTCCTGAACTCGAAGCTCACGACCGCTTGCACCTCTTCCCTCGGGCTCGTCGCCGTCTCGGCGAAGGAGGTTATGTGGGCCGTGTGGAAGCTGCAGATCGTCGTCGTCGCACCGACCCATACGAACCGAGCGGCAGTGCATGGAGAGGCCCAGACGCCGTCGTGCAGAACCTCTTCGTGAAACTCGGGACCGAGTGGGACGGGTTCACCGTAGAGCGTGGGGTTTGCCCGGGGGTGCGGTAGGTGGGCGGCAAGCACTCGTCCGTCGTTGAGCTGGCTGTTCACAGAATGGCGACGATGATGTATATCTCTGAGCTATACGCTATGCTTCCGTTGTGTGGGACGCCAGGTGTCACCCGCCAGCCGATCCCGACCACCATTGAGCGCACCTGAGCCGTGGGAACGCGTCACAGCGGCCACGGCCGGCCGGAGTTTGAATGGGATGAACACAACGAGGACAGGTTGCTGGAGCGGCACAACGTCTCGGCGATGGAGGCCGAGCAGTGCTTTGCCAACCCCAACACGAGGCGCCGAGAGGGTGATGACCTGCTCCTCCTCGGTGTCACCGATGGTGGGCGGATGCTGTTCTTGGTGTACGAGCAGAAGGCGAACGGGGTGGTGCGTGTGTACAGCGCCAGAGAGATGACCGACAACGAGCGGCGAACCTACCGCCGGAACGCACGATGACGAACGACCGTCGCGACACGCTCCTCGACCGGGACTGGTCCGAAGTCTGGGAGACGCTGCCCGAGGCCCCCGACCTTGTTCCGCGTGGGAAGACGGCACAGATCACATTGCGGCTTCCCACGACGATGCTGGCGCGGATCAGGCGTGTCGCAGACGCCCGCTCTTTGCCGTACCACGCGCTTGCTCGATCGTGGATCGTGGACGGCCTTCGCTGTGTGGACGGCGTCCATGTCGAAGTGCCCGACGAGGAAGTGCAGAGGTCGCAGCTCAACCTCAAGCTCGACCAGGTCACCCTCGACAACCTCAAGACACGGGCGCACGATCTTCACGAGCCGTACCATCGCCTGGCCCGCGAGCTGGTCGAGTGGGCGACCGAACAGGCTGAGCAAGAGCTTGGGCTGGACCCGGTGTCGTCGACCCAACCTGCTATCAAGGAGCTGATGGTGCTGCTGCTCCACGCCTCGAACCAGCGGGGGGACAGCGCAGTGCGCGGGATGACCCGCCTGCAGAAACTCCTCTTCGTCGTTGAGCAGAAGCTGGAGTCGCAAAGCCGCTTCTACGCCTTCAACTACGGCCCGTTCAACGAAGAGGTCAACGACGCGGCGGAAGCGCTAAGGATCGCCGGATTCATCCGCAACGCAAGTCCGGTGGCGGCCGGTCCACCGTCCTTCCAGCAGATGATGGCTGCGGTATCGGAGCGTGCCGGTCCGACCGGAGAAGGCAAGGTCGTCGAGTTCGCACTGAGCGAGCAGGGACACGAGGCCGCCGAGAAGCTGCGTGAGTCCAACGCGCGCTACGAACAGCTCTTCCAGTTCATCGACTCGGTTCGCAAGGAGTGGGACACCGGCGACCTCAATGAACTGGTGGACCGTGTGTACGAGGCATATCCGAAGTTCGCGAGCAAGTCCGTCATCAGAGAGGAGGTCGCACGTCGCACCCAGCGGCGACGTGCCCGTTGACCGTGTCCGGTACTCCCTTGCACCACATCTTGCGTGTGCGCTCTTCCGATGATCTGACATACGTGAGCCCAGGTTTGATGGACGAGATCGTCGTCAACGCGAATCAGCTGGAGAACAGCATCCAAGCCACGACGGCTTGCCTCTGGAGAACGACACTTCCGTTCAGCGTTGACCCGGTGCTCTGGCGATTCCAGGAGCCGGCGTGGACTCGAAACGACGACGGCGAGACGAAGCGCAACTACAAGCGCCTCGGTCTGGCATATGGCAAAGGAACCGGGATCACGCTCGGAGCGGTACCCCTGCTGCAGGCAGTTGGCACGGACGAACAATGGCGCATGATCGCGAGAAACGCCGTCGCATATCAGCGAGATCGCTTGCGAAACGTGTCGACGCAGCTCGAACTCCTGGCTGACCTGCGCGACCTCGACCCGGTTCGGCTCGTGGCTCCCTCGCTCGTGGCGTACTCGCCCCAGGAGGATCGGATCAATCGATTGATGATCGAGGCAGCCGCCGAGGAGGCGCAGACCTCTGTTGCGGTTGAGGTCGTGGTTCCAGATGAGCGCCTGACCGATCGTTCCGACCTTTGGCAGATGATCGAGGCGCTGCCCGTCGACTACGTCAGTGCGTACCTCGTGTGGACGCCGAAGGTGACGGAAGGGCAGCTCCTCCGTGACCATGAGATGTTCGCAGTGTTGCTCCGCATGATTAGCGAGTTGTCTGCGCGCGGAATCGCAGTTGGCCACCAGTACGCGAACTACACGGTCGCCGCGCTCCACGATTTCGGCCTTTCGTCTGTCACGCATCACCTGGGATGGGTTGACAAGGGTGAGCCGGTCGAGGTGCAAGGCATTGCGATTCGCTCATGCCAAACGTACGTCCCCGGAGTCCGGCACTCCATTCGGTTCAACGAGGCGGCGGGACTTGGTCGCGACCTCGGACCACAGGAATACGCAGAGCGGTATTGTGAGTGCACCTTCTGCAGTGGAATGTTCGAAACGGGCCATCCGCTTGACCTGCTGCTGGAAACTCAGACATTCACGATGAAGAACGGTCGGGAACGGCACACCCCGACATCAAGAGCTGTCGGCGCCAACACCTGGCACTACCTGCTGAGTCGTCGAAACGAAGTTGAGGCATTCTCCCTTCGGCCGGCTGTCGCGGTCATCGAGGCCGCCATCGAGCGGGCTTCGGCACTAAACAGGGGCAGTGACGTCGCTCGTCTGGGCCATCTCGCGTCAGAGATTCAGTCCGCCTGAGGGCACCCCTTCGGCAACGTAGTGAGCAGGTGGGCTACGACGGCGCGTCGTCCGTCATACCAGCCGCTTATGGAGCGCCGCCTTGGGCACGAGAACACGCTTACCGATCCTGATAGACGGGATCTCTTCACGCCGGACAGCCTCATATGCGAAGGCCCTGCTGATCCCGAGCGCCTTGGCTGCCTCCTCGACCGTGAGGGTGAGGCGCTCCTGGGGCTGGTCAAGGCTTCTGAGGGTCGAGACGGAACCCGCGAGCACTCCCATAATCGTGAAGGGCAGCTTGATGACGTCGCGAAGGAGGCTGCCAATGCCATGAGACGGGGCTCGTTGTATTTGGATACCGGCCTGTGCCAGCGCTTCCCGGAAGGCGTCCGGGTGTGCCGCCCAGAAGGCGGGATCGTGCATGGTGAGAGCGGCGTCGTCGGCGCCCCGTCGGGTGGAGCTTCACTCATTGATCACCGTCACGCTTCTTCCAAGATCTTCGCCGCCTCCGCGTCCTGTGCTTCGAGGAGGTGGCGGTACCGGTTGACCATCCCGACAGTTCGCCATCCGTGGCGATCCATCACTTCTCCGACGCTCGCCCCTTTCTTGAGGAGCGTCGTCGCCGAGTGGTGGCGCAGATCATGCACACGAATGTGGGCAGCCTTGGGCCTCGGTGCACGCAGACGAGAAGACACGGGTGACACTGGTTGGTGTGTACGGCCGTCTACTGGCAGGATCCGGCGAGAAGACGTAGGCGGAGTCCGCCAACGTTGAATCGCACGCCGCGGCGCTCGTGGCGGAGCGCTCACGATGTGCGCGGAGCAGCTCGACGGTCCGTGGACCGATGGCAATGTGCCGGACACCGCCGTCTTCGTGCCGCGTTCGACCGCACCACCAGGCACGATGGCCACAGACCGGCGAATGAGGATGCTGCCCGCGTCGAGGTCGACATCCTCCCAGTGGAGGGCGCAGACTTCGCCACGCCGGCATCCCGTCCAGGCGAGCACGGCAATCAGGGTGCCCCAGTCCGGGCTGCTGCCGAGGAGGTAGGCGATGACCTTCGGGACGTCGTCGGACGAAGGGGTGCTCACCTTTCGCTCGCCCAGTGGCGGAAGCTCGACGCTGTCGGTGGCCACCATTGCGGTGTAGCCGCGCCGATGTGCCCAGGCAAGCGACTGCCGCAGCGCCTAGTGAATCTTCCGGATGGATGCCCCTGAGAACCCCTCGGCGAGAACAGCGTTGTAGAGGTCCTCGATGTGGTGTGGGCGAAGCAGGCTGACGCGCATCGGTCGAAGGGCCGGCTCGATGTGCAGTTTGATCGCTACGCGGTACCGGTCCAACGTGTTCGGTGCCACACGGTTCGCCTCGGCATCGAGCCACTTTGCCAGCACCGCCGAGACCGTCATCGGTTCTACGGCAGCGGTGGCGCTCCGGTCCCGGTTGATCTCGGTAACGAAAGCGGCAGTGCCTGCTCCGCCTCCCGCTTGGTGCCGCGCACCGTCTTGCTGGCGTAACGCTTCCGGCCTTTAGCGTCACGGCCGATGAAGGCGTAACCGCCAGGTGCGGTCGCCCCTCTGCTGAATGTGGCCTGCCACCGCTACTCCCTTCTCCCCACTCTACGCAGGGGCTATTAGGAGGCGCCGGATTGCCAAGTCAGATTGCCAACGCACGAACAGACTTGTGACGCTGCCCTGATATCCGCTCTTACCAGGAGAGTAAGTGAGCAGCCCCAACGGGATTCGAACCCGTGTCTCCACCTTGAGAGGGTGGTGTCCTTGGCCTCTAGACGATGGGGCCGGGTGGATGCTCGTCTGAACCGCCCAGCGTCTCCCAGGTGAGCCGGGGGTCGGGTCGCCAGGAGCGCTTCATCGTATCGTCCGGCCGCGGGCGCTCGGATCGGACGGCCGGCGCGCCGAAACACTCCATCGTCGTCTTCCTGACCGGAGCCGGGCTCGCCCGGCGCAAGTAGGCATCGGCGAACGAGACCCGCTACGAGAGCACGTCCCTGGCGCGCCGCAGCAGCTCCCGCAAATTGTCCTCTTCGGCGAGCTCCAGGGCCTCGTCCCACGACATCCAGCGCACGGAGGCACCGGCCTTCTCGGCGCGGGCCTGAGCGGCCCGGCCGGTCTCGAGCAGGTATCGCAGATCGGCATGCTCATGGGCCCTTTCACCATCTCCCGCCGGCACGGGCACGACGACGACGTGAATCAGATCTCCCGCCCTCAGGCGGCCGGGACGCTCGGCCGGTCGAAGGTCGCCGAGCCCGGTCTCCTCACGCGCCTCCCTGAGTGCGACCGCGAGGGGATCGCTCTCTCCCGGATCCGCGTGACCACCCACCTGTTGGAAGCGGCCGAAGCGCTCGTGCCAGCGAAGGAGCACCCTGCTCGATCGGGCGTCGGCGACTAGGGCCGAAGCGGTCACATGCAGCGGCTCGGATCGTGACCAGGGGTCGGCGGCCGTCCCGATCAGTTCGAGAAGGCGGCCAGCATCGGCCTGCTCACGCCCGCCGGAAGGTCGATAGTGACCGAGGGCGTCAGCCAGGCTCGAGCGCATCCCGCTCGGCTCCGGATCCATCCCCCGATCATGGCCGCATCGTCCCCTGGTCGTCGCCCCGGACGGCCACGAGCGGGCAGACTGCACGACATGGACCGCGACGAGGCCATCGCCATCGTGCAACGGGAAGCTGGACGCGTGCTCGCGCTCGCCACCGACGGCGACGGCGACGGCGACGAGGACGGCGACGGCGACGGCGACGAGGACAGATTCGCCCGACCGGTCCCGTCCTGCCCGGGCTGGGACTTCGGCGACCTCGTGAAGCACCTCGGCAACGCCTACAACTGGGCCGGGACGATTGTGGGAGAACGCCTCCTCGCGCCGCCAGGGCCGGGGATGCCCCGCCGAGGCGAGGAGACCAGCCTGCCGGACTGGATGTCGAACCGGCTTGATCGCCTCGTGAGCGTCCTTACAGACGTCCCCGATGACGTGCCCATCTGGAACTTCGGCCCGGACTCGCCGTCTTCGGCGGGGTTCTGGCGCCGCAGGATGATGCACGAGACCGCCATCCACCGCGTCGACGCCGAGCTCGCCGCCGGTGCCGACGTCTCCCCCTTCGAGCCGGATCTGGCCGCCGACACCGTCTCGGAGCTGTTGGCCATCTTGCACTTCTCCGACGTCACCGACGGGGACACGAGCCCCCCGTCCTCCCGAACAACCGAAACAATGCCCCTGACCGTCCATCTGCACGCCACCGACACCGAGGGTGCGGAGTGGACGCTCGACACGACGGCGAGGACCGTCACGAGACGGCACGCCAAGGGCGACGTCGCCATCCGCGGGACCGCCTGGGCGTTGGCCCGTTGGTGCTGGGGACGTCCGGTCGAGGGGGAGATCGAGGTCTTCGGAGACCTCAGCCCCGCCGAGGCTTGGCGTTGCACGGTGGTGCCCTAGGGCCTCCTTCCGGCGCCGGAAATCGATCCTTTAGCCGAACAAGTCCGCCTCCACGGCTCCGCAGAGTCCGTGATACAGGCGTGAGTGGAGCTCCTGCACCTCGTTCGTGGCCGAGGCGGGCGCGGCCACGACAACGCGGGCGAGCGTCCCGAGTGTGCTCGCGGCTGCACCCGCTCCGGCGAAGGCCACGACGTCGATGGAGAGCGAGCAGGCTACCTCGGCCGCCAGCACGACATTGCGAGACTCGCCGCTCGTCGACAGCGCCAGGAGCACGTCGCCGGCCCGGCCGAAGGCCTCGAGCTCCTGAGCGAACACGAGCTCGGCGTCGAGGTCGTTGGCGATGGCGAAGGCGACCGCACCGTTCGCCCCGAGGACGATGGCAGGAAGGCCGGCCTGTAGGGAAGAAGCCAGACGTTCGGAATCAGCCATCCCTGCTGCCAGCAGCGCCTCGCGGCGGCCGACCTGTAGCGGTCGAGGACCGCCGTATGACTTCACCAGCTCGGCAGCGATGTGAAGGCAGTCGGCGTGGCTGCCGCCGTTGCCGCAGAGGTAGAGCCGCCCGCCTGCCCGGAAACACCGGCACACGAGGTCCGCCGCCACCGCCAGAGACCCGATGCATCCCTCGAGCTCTGGGCACCGGCGAGCCAAGGCGTCGAAAACCTCCGTCGATCGCTTCTGGAGACTCTCACCCACGTCCATGCCATCATCTTGCCCATCGGGCACGCGAGGAGGCGAAGTGGGCAACGAAGGTGACATCCAGCGCCGGCGCATCGAGCGACTGATCAAGGAGGTCGTCTTCCCGCTCCTGTACCCGGCGACGTGTCCGCTCGAGGTGGCCGCCCATTTCGTCCGGGGCGAGCCGATCGAGGCCGCCGAGGCGTACACGCGCGAGTTCCGGCCCTTCAGCGTGGGCCAGCCGTGGGGGGGCGCCTGGTCGACGGCCTGGTTCCGCCTCTCTGGGTCGGTGCCGACCGGCTGGGCGGGCGAGCACGTCGTCGCCCGCATCGGCCTCGGCTACAAGGGGATGGTCGGCTTCGGTGGCGAGGGTCTCCTCTGGGACGGAGACGAGCCGGTGCAGGGCATCAACCCCCGGCACAACGAGATAGCGGTCGCTCCGTCTGCTCGCGGTGGCGAAGCCGTCGACCTGTACTTGGAGGCGGCCGCCAACCCGTACGTCCCCTGGGGTGGGATGGAGTGGCCTTTGCTCCTGCCCGACTACGAGGGCGCTCCCCTCTACCGGCTGGAGCGGGCCGAGCTCGCCGTGTCCGACCGCGAGCTCGAGGGAGCCTGGAACGACCTGCGCGTCCTCTCGGAGCTCGTCGAGGCTCTCGGCCCCTCCGATCACCACTCCATCGAGATCGTTCGCACCCTCGACGAAGTGGCTCTCGCCACCGACCTCGGCGACGTCCGCGGCTCCTTCCTCTCTCAGCGGCGGCTGTGGGAACCGCTCCTGAATTCACCTGGGCCCGCCCGCGTCCATGTCGTCACGGCCGTCGGCCATGCCCACATCGACTCGGCCTGGCTGTGGCCGCTCCGCGAGACGCGGCGCAAGTGCGCCCGCACGTTCTCCACCGCCGTCCGCCTGATGGACGACGAGCCGGACTACGTCTTTGTCTGCTCGCAGGCTCAACAGCATGCCTGGATGCACGAGCACTACCCGAGGCTGTTCGCGAGGATGAAGGAGAAGGCGGCCGCCGGGCAGTTCGAACCGGTCGGCTCCATGTGGGTGGAGCCGGACACGAACCTGCCGTCAGGCGAGTCGCTCGTACGCCAGCTCGTCTTCGGCAAGCGCTTCTTCCTCCAGCACTACGGCATCGAGACGCACGACTGCTGGCTTCCGGATGCGTTCGGCTACTCAGCGAACCTGCCGCAGATCCTGCTCTCCGCCGGCGTGCGCTTCTTCTTCACGCAGAAACTCTCCTGGAACGAGATCGATCGATTCCCCCACCACACGTTCTGGTGGGAAGGCATCGACGGCTCCCGCGTCCTGGCACACTGCCCGCCGACGGACACCTACAACGGCGACTTCCGCGTCGCCCAGCTTCTGCAAGGCCAACGCGACTTCGCGCAGCACGGCATCTCCGAGCGCTCGCTCTACGCCTACGGTTACGGCGACGGCGGTGGAGGGCCCACCCGCGCGATGCTCGACTCGTACCGACGGCTGAAGAACCTCGATCCGCTGCCGAAGGTGGAGCTGGGGACGGTGGCGGGTTTCTTCCGGGCGCTCGAGGCTGAGGCGGTGACGGCCGACTTGGCGCTCGCCGAGGCCCGGCCCGGCACCGTCGCCACCGCCCACTCGCCCGGCAGCGGCGGCCTTCCCATCTGGGTCGGCGAGCTCTACCTCGAGCGGCATCGGGCGGTGCAGACGACCCAGGCACGCGTGAAACTCGGCAACCGCCGCTGCGAAGACCTCCTGCGAGAGGCCGAGATGTGGGCAGTTGCCGGCCTGGCGAGCGACTACCCGCTGAGCGAGCTCGAGCGGGCTTGGCGTCTCGTCCTCCTCCATCAGTTTCACGACATGTTGCCGGGCTCGAGCATCCACTGGGTGCACGAGGATTCCGAGGCTGACTACGCCACCGTCCGCCTCATCGGCGAAGACGTCATCGAGCGCGCCTGCGGGGCGATCGCCGCTCGCGTCGGCCGGGACGGGGGAACGGCCGCGGCCGTCCTCGTCTTCAACGCCGGCTCGCATGCTCGCACCGATCTCGTCGT
>DASPSK010000465.1:0-3641 GCA_035623975.1 Acidimicrobiales bacterium
GAGCAAGCTCGCAGAGGCCTCGTCCATGAAATGCGCATCTTCGAAGACGAGGGCGGAGGGGCCGACGACGTACACCCGCAGCAGCTGGACGGCACAGTGCTCGAGGCGCCCCCGCCGGAAGCGGGGTTCGAGCTCGTCGACCGCGCGGGTTGCCGGCACAGCGACCTCAACGACATCGGCAAGGAGCGGGAGGAACGGCTCGAGATCGGGGAGGAACGAGGCCACGACGCGCTGCAGCTCGGCGGCGACGGCGTCGGGGGCGGCGTCGGCCGCTCCCCCCAGCAGCCGGCGGAAGATGCGGCGAAACGCCAGGTAGGGCGTGGCCCTCCCGTACTCCTCGCAGGCCACCCTGAGAGTGTCGAGCTTCCACCGATCGATCGCCTCCGTCACGAGGCGGGACTTGCCGATGCCGGCACCTCCGATGACCTCGACGATGCCGCCCGAACCGCCGGCGGCAGCCTCCGCCCTCCCCAGGAGCCCGGCGAGCTCGGGATCCCGGCCGACGAAGGCCAGGCTCTCGGCGGCTTCTTCCACGACGCCGTGCAGAGGCGCCCCCACAGCCGAGGCGATGACCGGCGCGGTCTTGCCCTTGACGCGGAACGGTGGCACCGGTTCGGTCTCGAACGGGTTGCGGGACCGACCGAGGGCGTCGTCGGTGGCGAGCACCTGCCGCGGACGAGCCTGGCCCATGACGCGGGCCGCCAGGTTCACGGCATCGCCGGTGATCGAGAAGATGCGACGGTGTCCGAGGCCGACCTCGTGGGAGAAGACGAAGACCCGTCCAGCATTCACGCCGGCTCGTAGCCCGATGGGTGAGCCGGAGGGGTGGGCCGCCACGATGTCGTGCACGGAATGCAGCACCCGCTCGGTGTCGTTGCCGCGCAGCACCGGTACTCCGCCGAGGAGGATGATCTTGCCGCCATCGGCCCCGATGTCGGTGCTGTGGAAGCTGGCGCCGTAGACCTCTGCCGCCTCCTGCGCAGAGCGGACGAGAGGCCCGAGGTTGGCCGCCACCGCCTCCGGGCCCTCGTTCCGGCAGAGGGCGTCCACGCCGGAGAAGGCCACGAATGCCACCGTCGCCTGCCGATGCTCGGCCTGCTCTCCTCCGCCGAGGAGGTGCGCCCGCGTCTCAGCCGGCAGGAGGCGGGCGACATCGACCCCGGCGAGGTCGTGCGATTGCGGCCCTGACAGCTCCTCGGCGTCGGGCGCTTTCGTCAGCAGGACGCCCTCGAGCTTGGCGCCGCCGAGGTCCGCCCGCTCGAGGCGGGCGGCCGTAGCCGGACTGACCAACACCTCCCCCGCCTCGGCGATCGCCTCCATGCGGGCTGTCTCGCTGGCCGCCGGCCCGGTGACCACGAGCTCGCGGTGACGGCTGCCGAGAAGATAAAAGTCGAACGCTCCGCTGTGGCCACCGATCGACACCCCGAGGTTGACGCGGCCAACAGAGGTCCGCAGGCGTCCGATCCGGCTCATCGTCCGTGACATGAGCACTGCCGCCCGGCCCGCCCGGGGTGCCGATGCCGGCTCGGAGAAGAACAGCAGCGAAGCGTCCCCGCCCCACTTCAGCAAGTCCGCCCCATAGGGTGCAGCAACACCCAGCATCTCGGTGAAGACGGATCCGATGACGTCGGTGATCTCCTCGGCTCCGACCTTGCCGCGTGCCGCCAGTCGCTCGGTGAGGGCGGTGAAGCCGGACACGTCGACGAACAGCAGGGTCCCCTCGAGGCGGCGGTGCACGTCGGCCGGCGTGTTGCTCGGCCACTCGAGGGCGAGACGGGGAAGGTAGGACGCCAGCCGTTCCGCCGCGCCCTCACCATCGGCCCGCAGCGGGTTGTCCCGATGCAGCCCGGATACCCGTCGGCCGCCGGTGACGCCCATCTCCATGGCATAGCTCATGTCACGTCGGCGAACACAATCACCCGCCTTCGGTGCGGGCGCGGCGCCGGCTCCGGTCGCCGGCTGACCCTGAGGAACGCCCACCGGCAGCCGGAGCTGACTCAATGCCGTTGTGTCTCGGGCGTGTGCCCTAGGTATTACCCGAGTTCGTGACGGAACCGCTGACGGTGTTCCCGGAGTACGTGAAGGGACCGGAGTTGTTCGTGATCGCGAGGGAGCCGGTCACCTTGTTGCTCGTGAAGGTGACCCCGCCGGTGTTGCTCGAGACCGCCGCGCTGCCCGTGACGGTGTTGCCCGAGATCGTCACACCTCCGGCATTGCTCGAGATGGTGAGCGAACCTGTCACGCTGTTGCTGTCGAAGACGACCCCATCGGTGTTGCCGGTGACGCTCAGGCTGCCGCCCACGGTGTCGCTGGCACAGCCCGAGCCGCCCATCACGACCGGTCCGCTCGTGCCCGTCACCGAGACAGATCCGGTCACCTTCGCCCCGCACAGGGTGATCCCGAGGGCTCCCGAGGAGCTGAGCGATCCGCCGATCGTGCCGCCGCTCACCCAGAGGGCTCCTCCGGCGGCGACGCTGACCGAGCCCGTCACCTTCCCACCGGTGCTGATACAGATGACCTGTCCCTTTGCGACCGTGAGCGATCCGCTGTCGGTCGTCGTGATGCAGGCCTGCGTGAATCCGACCGAGAGCGTCGTACTGCCCGTAGCCGACGTGTAGTCGGTCGTGTCGGTCGGTGTGAACGTCACCGACAGCGTCTGGGTACCCGGTTGCAGCACCGTCCCGGCGGCCGGGCTGTAGGTGAAGGTACCCGGCACCGATGCCTTCGCATCGAGCTGCGTGGTGCTGAGGGGGGTCCCATAGGTGATGGCCGCCGGCGTTGCCCAGGTGATCGTGGGCGTCGCCTGCGTGATGGTCACCGAGGCGGTCACGGGTGCGGCGGCGAGGAAGTTCGGGTCCGCCCCGGTGCTGTTGAACGTGGCTGTAATGCCGTTCGTGTAGGTGCCGGCTGGCAGGACGGTGCCGGACGACGGGCTGCACGAACCGGAGCCGCTGTTCCCGGACAGGGTGCTCAGGTTGATGGTGCAGATGGGTGTGGCTCCGTGCGTGACACTCACCGTGTCGCCGCTCGGGAACGAGCCGCTGTCGCCCGCCGTCACCGTCGCCGAGAACTGCAGGCTCGTCTCCCCACCGTAGGTCGCCGGGCTGCCCGTCACGGAGACGGCCGACACGGTGGCCGAGCGCGGGCTCACGGTGAGACCGAGGGAGCCCGACGTCGAAGCCGAGAAGCCTCCGCCGCCGAGGTAGCTGGCGGTGATCTCGTGGGCCCCGGGCGACGTGTAGGTCGCCAAGCAGAGGGCATCGCCGCCGCTGAGCGCCGTCCCGCTGGCGCCGCCGCAGCCGGCGATCGGTGTCGTGCCGTCGAAGAACTCGACGTTCCCACCCGGGCTGCCCACTCCGGAGCTGGCGGCGGCCACGGCGGCCGTGAAGCTGACCTGCTGGCCCACGACCGAGGAAGTCGGGTTGGACGACAGCGAGGTCGTGGTCTGGTACGTCGAGATGGCGAAGGCTTGGGTGGCGGTGTCCCCGTTCGGGTCCGTCACGGTGAGGGTGTGCTCACCGGCCGTCGAGACGACGACCGCTCCGCTTGTCGGTTGGGCCGTCGACGGCGAACCGTCCAGCACATAGGTGGAGCCGGCGGGCGCCGTGATGTTGGCCGTGACGGGTCCTGTGTAGTAGCCG
>DASPSK010000468.1:0-2106 GCA_035623975.1 Acidimicrobiales bacterium
CCGACGTAGCAGATCACGGTCATGGCCACGATCCAGAGGACACCGACGAGCAGCACCCACCCACTGTTGGCGTTGTCCCCGATGGTGTGGGCGTTGAACAGCAGGAACACGTATTGGCCCGCGATCTGCGCCAGGCTGGCCATGACGAGGACGTCGGCCACGACGATCCCCCATCCGCCCCACCAGCCGGTGACGGGCCCGAACGCGCGCGTGCCCCAGGTGAACGTCGTGCCGCAGTCGGGGTCGGCGCTGTTCAGCTCCTTGTACCCGTACGAGATGAAGAGCATGGGCACGAAGGCGACGATCGTGATGATCGGCGCCTGGAGGCCCGCGATGGCGATGACGACGAAGCCCAGGGTCGCCGCCAGGCTGTAGGCGGGCGCGGTGGAAGCCACTCCGACCACGACCGAGGAGATGAAGCCGAGCGCTCCCCCCTTCAGCCCCTTGTCGCCCGGCTCCCCGGCGCCTTCACGATGAGCCAGTTCCGCATCGAGATGAACCATGGCCGCCCCCTTCACTCCGAAGACTGCCTCCGCACCATAGCCAAATCGTCACAGGATTTCCTCTGAGATTTCACACAATGATGCAGATTTCAGCCGTGCGAGCGGAGATCTGCGGCTCGATCGGGAGTCCCGGTTCGGGAGCGTGCCCGAAACCGTCGCCCATCAGCCTGGTGCAGGTGCGACGTGCGCCATCCGTTCCCGCAGCTCGCGGAGGCTCGAGGACAGGAGGCGGGAGACGTGCATCTGGCTCACGCCGACGACTTCGGCGATCTCCGACTGGGTGCGGCCCTCGACGAAGCGCATGCGCAAGATGGCCTGCTCCCGGGCCGGCAGGGCGGCCAGCGCCGGGCCGAGCAACGCCCGGTCCTCGATCACCTCGTAGCCGCCGTCCCGGGCGCCCAGCCGCGCCGACAGCGGGTCGTCCTCGCCCTCGGGCACGTCGATGGACGTCGTGCTGTATCCCTGGCCCGCCTCGAGGGCCTCGAGGACCGCCTCCTCGCTCGTCCCCGTCTCTTGGGCCAGCTCCGCAACGGTCGGGGTGCGACCGAGCCGCTGACTGAGGGAGGCCGTGGCGTGGCCGAGCTCGAGGTACAGCTCCTGCACCCGTCGGCTCGCCCGCACCGCCCAGCCCTTGTCGCGGAAGTGCCGCTTGAGCTCGCCGATGATCGTCCTCGTGGCGAAGGCCGAGAACTCCACGCCGCGGTCGGGGTCGAACCGGCGTGCCGCGCTGACCAAGCCGAGCGAGGCCACCTGCACGAGGTCGTCGAGCGGTTCGCCGCGGTGGCTGAAGCGACGGGCCAGCTGGCGGGCCAGCCCGAGATGGGCGGTGACGAGCTGCTCGCGCTCGGTGGGACCGAAGCGATCAGTCCGGGCGCTGGGGGCCGCGACGGCGGACGGCCCGGGAGCGCCCTCCCGGCCGGCGCTCACCCCGCATGCTCCCTCCGGCGCTTGCGCAGCCACGCCCGTACCGCGCCGTCCTCGCTCTGGCGGCCGTGGTCGTCGACGAGTGCCGTGAGGATCTGCTCGCTCAGGCGCGCCGTCTCCTCCTCGTCGGGCGAGGGCGCCACGCCGCCGGACGCCGACGCTCGCTCGAGGGAGCAGTCGATGGCGACGGCATCGCCGAGCACGGTGAGCTCGAGCCGGAGGTCCCCGTGCTGGGCGTCACTGCCCTGGAGCGCCAGCAGGCACAGCTCGCCGACGGCCAGTCGGAGGTCCTCGAGCTCCTCGACGTCGAACCCGGCCCGGGCCGAGATGGCGGTCGTCACCAGGCGGGCCAGCACCACGAGGTCGCCACGCGCCGGGAACCGCAGCTCGATGCGGTCTCCCGCGGCCAGCCGCTCGCCCGGGTCGCTCACGACACGCCGGCGGCGTGCAGGGAGTCGGTGATCGTGAGGACGCCGGTCAGCCCGGTGATCTCGAAGATCTTGACCAGGCGCGGGTCCGCCACCACCACGCGCAGCTCACCACCGAGCTCGCGGCACCGCTTGTGCGCCCCGACGACCACCCCGAGCGCCGTGGAGTCGAGGAAGGTGACACCGAGCAGGTCGAGCACGACGGTCGACGAGCCGTCGGCGATGACGCGCTGGAGGTGCTCCCGCAGCTG
>DASPSK010000492.1:0-3437 GCA_035623975.1 Acidimicrobiales bacterium
AGCGTCACGCTACGGTCGTCGTGCAGAAGAGCCTTGCCGAGGGTTTCGGGCTGACCGTCGCGGAGGCGATGTGGAAGGCGCGGGCCGTCGTGGCTTCGGGCATCGGAGGAATCACCGACCAGATCGCGCCTGGCACGGGCATCCTCCTGGACGACCCGACCGATCTCGAGGCCTTCGCCGTGGCCCTGTCAAGCCTGCTGGCGGACCCCGACGAGATAGCCCGCCTCGGGGCAGCTGCCCGAAGTCGGGTGCTCGCCGATTTCGTCGGCGACCAACACCTGGCGGCTTACGCCCGGCTCATACAGCAGCTCCACGTGCGCGGCCGCTAGCGAGGCGGCACCGCCGTCAGGTCGTCGACACGATGAGCACGGAGCAGGGGGCTTCGTGCGCCACCGTGTTGGGCACGCTCCCGAGCACCCGCCGCACGCCCATCATGCCTTTGTTGCCGACGACGACGACGTCAGCATTCACGCGCTCGGCCACCGTGCAGATGGCGTGAGCCGGGTCGCCGCTCTCGGCATGCACCTGGGTTGCCACGCCCCTCACCCGCGCTCTCGACGCCAAGTCAGCCAGGAGGGACTCGGCTAGGTCGCCAGAGTCAAGCGACTTCGCGAATTCCTGGGAGGCATCCGTGCTGAACTGCTGAGGCTTGTAGGCGGAGACGATATGGAGGGTGCCGTTGTACAACCGCGCCAGCTCGACCGCCTCCTTCACGGCTTCGGCCGCCGTCGCGGATCCGTCGGCCCCGACCACCACGGTCTCGAACATGGGCACACCTTCTCCTTGTCTGGAAGGACCATCCTGAGCAGCGCCCTCGACGCCGCCGTCCGGTGTCCCGGTCTGAAAACCATTGCATTTCTAGCCCATGGCCCAGCGGCGCGCCGCCCGCAACTGCGCGACGGCATCACCGTCCTGTGCGCCGTTGCCCGAGGCTTGCCGTGCGCCTCGAGCCGGTCGTCCGGCTGCGAGAATCGTCGCATGCGGCGACCCGACTTCGACGAGATCGCCGAGGCGCTCTATGGCCTCCCACCCGGAGAGTTCACGGCCCGGCGGGACGCCTATGCGGCGGAGGCTCGTGGCGCAGGAGAGCGCGACCTGGCGCTCGCTGTCAAGTCCCTCAAGCGCCCCACGAACAGTGCATGGTTGGCCAACGGCCTCGTGCGCGAGTGCCGCCAGCAGGTCCTCGCGCTCGTGGAGCTCGGCGCGGCCATGCGTGCAGCACAGGCGCGCCTTGCCGGCGACGACCTGCGCCGTCTGTCACAGCAGCGACGCCATCTCATAGCGATCCTCGCCAGCTCGGCGCGACAGCTGGCGTCCGGCGCCGGCCTCCAGGTGAGCCTGCAGGCCGAGGCCGAGCTGGAGTCGACGCTCGAGGTCGCCTCGGCCGACCCTGCGCGAGGTGGCGTTCTTCTCGCCGGCCGACTGAGCGCCGCTCTCAAGGCCTCCGAGCTCGGATCGTTCGACCTCAGTGAGACGGCAATGCCAATGACCGATCCGATCGGCCGCACCACGAGCAGCCGGCGAGCCGGCAAGACGGCCCATGAGAGGGACGAGCCGCCGCGAGCCGACCGCCGGCAGGAGAGGGCGGCACGCGTCGTGGCAGAGGCCGAGACGGTGGTATTGGCGGCCAGGGCGGAGCTGGTCGAGCAGACCCGCAGGGAGAGCGCCGCTGAGCAGGAGCGGCGGCGGCTGCGGGCGGCAATCAGCAAGGCGGCGGCGCAGCTCGACGCTCTGCAGGTACGGCAGGCGGATGCGACCAGAGAGCTGCAGGAGGCACGCCACGGGCGGGCGGCGGCAGAGCGGGTGGCGAGGCTGGCCGAGCGGCGCCTGGCCGAGGCGCGGCGAGCCCTCGACCGGCTGGGCGACTGATCTGCCAGCGCATCTCCGCCTTGCCTGCAGAGTGCTGATGTGAGAGTTTCCCTCTTGCCGTTGCCGTGCCGTGCGAGGCAGCAGCCGGCAACTGCCGCAGCGAGGGAGGGCACGCTCGCGGGGCCGTAGACGATTCCCACGGGAGGAGCCCGATGAAAGCAGCGGTGTACTACGAGTCAGGTGGGCCTGACGTGTTCCGCTACGAGGACATCCCCGACCCGCACGTCGCCGATGACCAGGTGCTCGTCCGCGTCGAGGCCATCAGCATCGAGGGGGGCGACACGCTGCATCGGGCCGGCGGAGAGCTCTTCGCCGTCCCCCACGTCGTCGGGTACCAGTGCGCCGGCACCGTGGTGGAAGCCGGACCGAAAGTGCTCGGGCTGAACATCGGTGACCGTGTCGTCACCGTAGGCGTGGACGGGTCTCATGCCGAGTTGAGGGCGGTGCCGGAAGCGTTCTGCTGGACCATCCCCGCGGGCGTGTCGACCGAGGAGGGTGCCTGCATCCCGGTCGCCTTCGGAACCGCCCACGACTGCCTCTTCGAGTTCGGTCACTTGGAGGCCGGCGAGTCGGTGCTCGTGCAGGCCGGGGCGAGCGGCGTCGGCATCGCCGCCATCCAGATGGCGAAACACGCCGGCGCCCGTGTCCTTGCGACGGCCTCCCGGGACGACAAGCTGGCGCGCCTGACCGTCTTCGGGCTCGACGCCGGCATCAATTACACGACCTCGGACATGGTGTCCGAGGTGCGCCGCTTGACGGGCGGTCAGGGTGTCAACGTCGTGCTCGAGTCCCTCGGTGGCAAGAACCTGCAGGCCAGCTTGAACTGCCTCGCCTACCGGGGTCGCTGCATCTCGATCGGCGACGCCGGACGCGACGGCGAGTCGCTCGTCGACGTCTCGATGATGCGCCCGAACAACCTGACGCTCACCGGCTACTTCCTCGGGATGGAGCTGCTGTGGAGTCCCCGCGCCCGCTCGGTCATCGCCGGCATCCTGGACGATCTGGCCGCCGGCCGCATCCGCGTCGTCATCGACCGGAGGTTCCCCCTCTCGGAGGCCGCCGCCGCGCACGCCTACATCGAGAGCCGGGAGGCCTTCGGGCGGGTGCTGCTCGTACCCTGAGGCGGCCGGGTGCGCCATCGTGCTGATTGAATGTCGTCATGCCTGAGCTCGTGCCTCCCTCGACCAGGGTGCAGCGGTCGTTCATCGACGCCATGGTGGAGTTCCTCGACGAGGGTCGCGGGGGAAGGAACGACGATTCGATGGTGGCACGGGAGCTGCGGGAGTTCGGCTCGGTGTGGGATACGCCAGAGGGTTTCGCCCAGTACGTCGAGCGACTGCAGGCGGACGCCCACGAGTCGACTCTGCGCGCCTCCTACCTCGTGCCGAGCACCACGTACTGGTGGGTCGAAGGACCCGAGTACCTCGGCCGCATATCGATCCGCCACCGCCTCACGCCCCGGCTGCTCGAGATCGGTGGCCACATCGGTTACGACGTGCGCCCGTCGGCTCGCCGGCGCGGGCACGCCACCGCCATGCTCCGGGCCGTCCTCCCGTATGCCCTCGAAC
>DASPSK010000521.1:0-4902 GCA_035623975.1 Acidimicrobiales bacterium
AGGCGTTGTTCGGCGCGGCGGACCACCGCACGGCCGAGGAGCTGGCGGCCGAGGTGCAGGCCCGAGCGCCTGACATCCACCTGTCGACGATCTACCGGAACCTCGACGAGCTCGAGCGTCTGGGCGTCATCGTCCACACCCACCTCGGGCACGGGCCAGCCACTTACCACCTGGCGTCGTCGGCGCACGGCCACCTCGTCTGCGAACGCTGCGGCGCCACGGTCGAGGCTCCGGAGGAACTCTTCCGGGGGCTCTCCCGGGCGGCCCAAACGCGCTTCGGTTTCAGCATCGACCCGCGCCACTTCGCAGTCCTCGGGCGCTGCCGCGACTGCTCCTAAAACCGGCCTCCGAGCGTGCCGACGACGCTCTATGTCCGACACTCTCCTAGTTTCTGGGTCGCCTCGAGCTGCTGGGTCGCCCGGAGCTACTGGGTCGCCCGGAGCTGCTGGGTCGCCCCACCCGTACTTCGCCGGCCAGCTTGAGGAGCTCGGCGATCCCGTCCTCGATGCCGTTGGCAAGGACGTCGATGTCGGCCGTCGTGTCGTAGTCGCCCGTGACACCGAAGGCGACCTTGCCGTTGTAGGAGGTGATCGCCACTCCGATGCGCACGCCGTGGGCGATCGGGACGAACGGCAGGTACTCGAGCATCTCGCGTCCTACCAGGTAGAGCGGGAATTGCGGCCCCGGGACATTGGTCGTGACCGTGTTGATGCTGTGCTGCGGAACGCGCCGCAGCAGCGCCATGGCCGCCCACTCGCCGAGGGCCACGCCCACGAAGGGCGTGAGCTCGCCGAGGGCCGTCAGGCTTTCGCCTGCCAGGGTCTGGTGGGATCCCTTCAGTGCCTCCATCTGCTGGCGGATCGAGGCCAGGCGGTCCAGCGGGTCGTCGATCGCCACCGGCAAGTCGGCGAACAGCGCCGAAACCCGGTTGTTGTACGTCCCCCGCTCGTGCTCCTGCCGGACCGAGACGGGCACCAAACTCCGCACGACGATCCTCTCGACGGGCTCGCCCCTGCGAAGGAGCAGCTCCCGAAACCCTCCTGCGATGACGGCGAGGATCACGTCGTTCACCGTCCCGCCGAGCTGGCGGCGGATTGCCTTGAGATCATCGAGCTCGGCGCTCGCCCAAGTCCAGCGACGGTTCGGCCCGATGCGGCCGACGATCGAGCTCGGCTCCGTCGGCACGAAGCGCCGGGCGTAGGAACCGATACCGTCGGCGAGCTCGCGCAGTTGGCTCACCGCCCGACCCGGTGCCTGCAAGACCCGGCGGACCGCTTGCAGCTGTTCATAAGGGCTCAGCGCCAGGCTGGCGAGGGCGTCAGTGGCGAGGTGAAGGGCGGAGGGCTCGGGCTCGGGGGCCCAGGGGGCCAACGCGGTGGGCGGCGGCCACGGCGCCTGCGGCTCCCGGTCGAGCACCACGGCGAGCAGGTCCGTCCCGGAGATGCCGTCTGCCATGCAGTGGTGGATCTTGCTGATCAGCCCCCATCGCCCGCCCTCGATGCCTTCGAGCATCCAGGCCTCCCAGAGGGGGCGGCGCCGGTCGAGCTCCTGCGACATGATGCGCCCCATCAAGTGGCGAAGCTCGGCCGGCCCTCCTGGAGAAGGCAGCGCCGTGTGGCGCACGTGGTACTCGAGGGCGAAGTGGGGATCGTCCACCCAGACCGGTCGAGCCAGCTCGAAGGGCACGAAGCGCACGAGCTGGCGGTAGCGCGGTACGAGGTGGAGCTTGGCCGCCATTGCCGCCACGACCTCGTCGTAGGGGGGGGCCGGGCCGGCGAACACAGCGCACGAGGCGATGTGCATGTGGGTGATGCCGTCCTCGAGGAAGAGGAAGGAGGCATCGAGCGGGCCGAGGCGTTCCATCTCGTCGACCCTCAAGCCGCGACCGTCACCCGGTCGTGCAGCGGCAGCCGGACCGCTTCGTGGTCACCACCGAGCGCCAGCACCTCCTCGAAACCCTCCCCCAGGCACTCCAGGAACACGGTGTGGTCGGGCACGGCGGCGGTGTCGAGCGTGACGCCCACGCAACAGATGCCGTCGTAGGACAGGAGCGTCACGTTGAAGGCCGTCCCGATGGTCGGGCCGAAGGGCGTGTAACGCTCCATGCGGGCGCCCCCGAGGTAGACGGGGAAGCTGAAGCCAGGGACGTCGCTCGCCACGAAATCCACGTGTTTCAGCATGCTGCCGACGACAGCGGAAGGCAGCAGGTTCAGCCCGGCGGCGATGGCGTTTGTGAACTCGAGCGAACGCTCGCTTCTCGCTGCCAAGCAGAGCCGGTGGATCTCGCCGATCCGAGCAGCCGGGTCCGCCATGGAGATCGGCACGCCGAAGCGCAGGAGCGTGATGCGGTTCCCGCCGAGCGGGTCCTCGGGCGTGCGAATGCTGATGGGAAGGGTCACCCGCAGCGTCTCGACATCGGCCTCGTGGCGCTCGTGGTATCGGCGCAGACCGCCGGTGACGGCGGCCATGAAACCGTCGTTGATCGTGCCGCAGGCGGCCGCGGCGGCCCGCTTCAGGTCGACTGTTGCGACCTCGATCATCCCGAGATGCCGACCGAGCCCCCGCGCCTTCATGACCGGCGAGAGCGTCTCCCGCACCGGCGCCACGGTGCGGCCGATCGAGCGGGCCGTCTCCAGTGTCGAGCTCAGGCTGCGGAGCGGCCAGAAGGCGCCGTGGACGGCCGACGGGAGCGCTGACCACGCCCGCTCGGTGGCGAACTCGGACATCCGTGTGACGTTGCGGGCGAGGCTCTCGACGACGAGGGCGGTGTTGTCGAAGTGCTCGCCCGCCGGTGCCTCTGGCATGTCAGCGGGGCGACGGAGCTCCCGCTCGGTGTCGAAGAGCAAGAGGGCGAGCTGCATGCCGCCGATGCCGTCGGTGAGCGAGTGGTGCAGCTTCATGACGAGGGCGGCGCGGTCGCCCTTGAGGTGCTCGATGAGGGTGAACTGCCAGAGCGGACGCGAGCGGTCGAAGGCCGTCATCGCCTCGCGGCGGGCGAAGTCCACGACGGTCTCGGGGGTGTGGGGCGGGGGTGCCTCGATGCGGCGAAGGTGCCAGCTCATGTCGAACCCGTCGTCAAAGGTCCAGCGAGGCGTACCGAGACGCCCGGGCGGCTCGAGCACGCGCTGGCGGAACATCGGGATCAGACGGGTGGCGCGCTCCAGCCGGTCCGTGAGCACCTGCCAGTCCGGGCGCTGCTCCAACCAAGCGATCGCGAGCACGATCGCACGCAGGGCCGGGTCCCTCTCCATGTACCAGGAGAAGGCGTCGGAATCTCGCATGAAGACGCCCATCTCTGCCTCCATCAGCGGTTGCACGGCAACGCACCGCTGCTCTGCCAACAGCCTCCGCCTGGCGCATGGGTCGTGGAAGAGGCAAACGTCACAATTCGGCACGACCGTTCTTCAGCGCCGCCCCGCACCAAGCCGATGGCCACCGGTAGGCCCTCAGGCCGCACATCGGCGCCGTTAGCATGACGGCCGCCCATGACCCTCTTCGTCGTCGCGAGGCGCTTCGTCAAGACCGCGGGCCGCTACCGCGAGATCACCCTCATCGTGCTGGCGCTCGTCATCTTGTTCTTCGGCGGCCTCCTCTTTTCGGTCACTGAGCATGTCAGCCTCGCGACGGCCCTCTACTGGTCGATAGAGACCGGCACAACCGTGGGCTACGGCGACATCACTCCCCACAACTCGGCCGGCCGCATCATCGCCGTCGGTGTCATGGTGACGACGATTCCGATCGTCGGATCCGTCTTTGCCCTTCTCGCCGGGGCTTCCGCCCTCGGCCGCATACGGAGGTTGCTTGGCATGGAGATCCATCTGCCGTCCGAGGCGTACACGGTGATCCTCGGCTCACATCCCATCATCCCTCGCGTCGTTCGCGAGCTCCAAGCCTCCGGCGAACCCGTGGTCGTCGTGGCGGACAAGCCAGCCGGCGAACCGCGAGGCGTCCACTTCCTCGCGGGCGACCCGACCGACGAGGACGTCGTCCGCAAGGCGAGACCCGAGCGGGCGAACCGAGCACTCATCGCCTGCACCGACGATGCAGACTCCCTCGTGATCGCCGTCTCGCTGCGGGCGATCGCTCCCGACCTCGAGGTGTATGCCCTCACGCAGTCCGCTCGCGTCGCCCAAGCCCTCAAGGAGCTGGGCGTCACCAACACCCTCTCGAGTGACGAGCTCGTCGGGCACACCGTGGCCAAGAGCCTGGAGTCCCCGCACGCGGGCGAGGTGCTCCTCAAGCTTCTCGACTCGACGGACCTGTTTCTGCGAGAGCGGCCCATCGACGAGGCGCTCGTCCATCGTCGCCTCAGCGAGGTGCGAGGCAGCTCCGGTCGCCTCGTCCTCGGCATCCTGCGGCACGGACAAGTCGACCTCGGCCTGGCGGACGACCCCGAGCTCGAGCCCGACGACCTCGTCATCTTCGTCGAGGCGAACGGAGGCGGCTCCGAACACTGAGGGCGCGCGGCCGTGGCTGCCGCTCAGGTGTGCCCGACCACCGAGGTGACCGGCGACCGAGAGAGGTCGGGCAGCTTCAGCCGGCCTCGGTCGCCCGAGCGGCGCGCCGCGCCTGCACCGTCGCCACTCCGATCCAGGCAAGGAGCCACCCGGTGCCGATGCGGGAGAGGGCCCGCTCTGCGTCCGGACCGGGACGTGTGGCGGCATCAACGACCGCCAGGACGACAGGCAGGACACCCGCCGCCGTCAATGCCACGGCGGCGGCCTCGTGCCCGGCCTGCCATGCCTCGTCGCTGCTCAGCGTCGAGGGGATGCGGATGCCGACAAGGACGTTTCTCGGCAAGCGCCCTCGTGCCGCCAAGCGCCCCACCGAGAACACGATTGCTCCGCTCAGTCCCAACCTCAGCGCCCTCAGCACACGCGCGAGGTTAGCGATACCCGTGCG
>DASPSK010000523.1:0-3572 GCA_035623975.1 Acidimicrobiales bacterium
CAGAGCCGAAGAGGATCGCAACTTCTACAAGACCGGCACCAAGATCAGTGATGCCGAGCTTGCCGCCGTGCCACTCACGCGCCACGAGTTCCACGGCGACTGGAACTACACGATTGCGCAATCAGACTCTCGGTGAGCCCTTAGAGGTCCCGCCCTCGGGCGGGGCAAGGGAGAGCCGAGCCCGGGAATTCGGGGTGAAGGCCATGGAAGCGGTGAAGATCCTGGATGGCAGCCGCGAGGAACTGGAACGTCCAGAAGGTGGCGACGGGAACTGGGGAGGCCCTCCCCGGCCCGGCGGACTGCGCGAGATGCCGCCGGAGCGCCGTGGCGGCCACGCCGACGGGATGGATGCCGGTCGATGACGGGGACGCTCAGGTGTCGGTGCCCGCGTCCTTCTCCGTGTATTACCCCGGACAAGACGTATGCGAGTTGTTCTCGACTCCCGGCGCGGTCTTCGTCGCACCGAGCCCCACCACGATGATCTGTCCCGGCCATCCTCACGCAACCTTCGTGCTCCTCGTCCGTACTCGCCAGAAGCCCGCGGTCTACGCAGGTGAGCAGCCCACCATCCTCAACGGAGTGCCGATCTATCTTGGCCCGAGCGGTCTAAGCTTCGTCACGCACTTCGCGCCGTCCCTGGGTGTTGATGTCACGGCCAACGGACCGCTGGCTCGTCGAATTGTCAACACCTTGACCCGCTCGCCGCTCGCCGTCGCCCGCGAGTCGGGTTCCGCCCCATCAGCTCCGCCCGGCTGGCACTCCGTGAGTTTTCGCGGGCTGAGCTTCAAGGCTCCCCGGTCGTGGCCGGTCACGCCGACAGCGGTAACGGGGAGGGAGGTCGGACGCCTGTGCGCGACCTCCGGTGTGACCTTCATAACCACGCGAGTCGCTCTCAGCACGGACCGCCAACGGTTCCCAATTGCTTTCTGCCCAGCCTTCCTCTACCAAGGCCTCCAGCCGCCCGAGAACGGCGTCGAGGTTGATGGAGGAAGTGAGAACGGATTCCCGTTCCCCGTGGCGCTCTCGTTCTCGAAGCACTGCCTCGACCTGCATGGACTGACCGCCTGCCCGGCGACCTCGCCCGCCTACTCCATCCTCTTCCTCAGAGTGACCGGTCCGAGCCTGCCGAAGCCCGTGCTCGTCTCCATCGGGCTGGCCGGCAACGGCATGGTCGCTCGGACGATCCTGTACTCGCTGCGGGCGAGCTGACAGGCGGCGACGCGGGCGGAATCGTGTCACCGGGCCTCTGATGGGATGAAGGAGCGCAGCGCCGCTCTCGCGTGAGTGGGTCGATGATGCGACCCGGCGCCTCTTTCCTCGAGGAGGGCGGCATGACCGCAACTGGGTCCTCCACCCGTCGACCACAGCCGAGTGCTGTCACACTCGGGTCTTCCAGAACCAAACCGTCTCGACGGAGGAGGACCCAGATGGATCAGCACCAACAGTACGTCGGCATCGATCTGCACCGTCGCCGCAGCGTCATCGTGCGCCGCAACGACACAGGCGAGACCCTCGACGCCACACGGGTCGACAACGCCGACACCGCAGCCTTCACGCGGGCCGTCATGGCGGCCGGCGAGCACCCCGTCGTCGTGCTCGAGTCGACCTACGGCTGGTACTGGGCAGCCGACTGGCTTGCCGAGCTCGGCTGCGAGGTGCACCTCGCCCATCCCCTCGGCAACAACTGGGGCAACCGCCGCGTGAAGAACGACGTGCGCGACGCCGAGGACCTCGCCTACCTCTACCGCCTCGGACGCCTCGCCGAGGCCTGGATCGCTCCTCCGGCAGTGCGGGAGCTGCGTGAGAGCGTCCGACACCGCGTGAAGCTCGTCCGCCTGCGTGCCAACTTGAAGTCCCAGACGCACGCCGTCTTGGCCAAAGAGGGGATCTACGTGCCCATGACGGACCTCTTCGGTGTCGCCGGCAACGAGCTCATCACCACCTGCGAGCTCGGTCCTGCCTACCGCAACCGCGTCGAGTCGCTCCGCGAGCTCATGGACGTGCTCGAGCGGGAGATCACCCAGGTGGAGGACGACCTCTACCGACGACTCCGCCACGATGCCGGCTATCGGGCCATCCAGGCGATCTCCGGGGTCGGGCCCGTGCTCGCCGCCGTCTTCGTGGCCGAGATCGGCGACGTCACGAGGTTCTCCTCCCCGAACAAGCTGGCCTCCTGGTGCGGGCTCACGCCCCGCCACCGCGAGTCGGACACCACCGTCCACCGGGGGTCCATCTCCAAGCAGGGCTCCCGCCTCGTGCGCTGGGCAGCCGTCGAGGCCGCCCAGAAGCAGCGCCGTGGCTCGAGGCTGCGAGACGACTTCGCCCGCATCACCGCCAATCACGGCGACACCGCCGCCGCCCGCAAGATCGCCCGCGTCGCCGTGGCGCGAAAGATCGTCACCCTCGTCTACTACGGCCTGCGACACGGCGTGATCACCTCGCTTGCAGCCGACGAAGCGGCGTGACAAGGACCGGCACCGACCGGGCGCGCGATCGTTCCTGGTCATGGCTCCCGAAACAGCCGGCGAGCCGCGCCTCTGATTGATCCCGTTCGGTTGGTCGCCACAACCCCCCATGCCGGAGATCGGCGCAGTGATGACTGGCAACCGCACAGGCTTGCCCTCCCGAGCACGGCTCGGAACTGGGGAGGACGACACTCGGTGCCCCGCATCGACGATGACGGGAGACCCCGGCTGAGCCCCCGGCTCGGCCTCGAACAGCATGCGCCAGCACGTATCGCCGGCGTCAAGGCTTCCCTCCGGCGGCTTCGCCGGCCTTGACCCCGACTCGGTGCTGGCGCGCGTCCGCTCTCAGGCCGGGCCGGGAGTGAACCGGAGGAAACTCGTGCTCATCTTCGACGAGCACTCTTGACTTTTGGCGCTCCTTCAGTGATGACCAGGACCTCCGCCCGGTCCTTTGGCCTTTGCCATGGCGTAACCGGGACCCGGTGATTCAGGACCGCTATTTGGCGAGAAAGCCCTTACGTCATAAGGCTTGTGCGGTGGATTGCCGCCTGCATGAACATGCGGCTCAGCTTGGCGGGCAGGGAAGCGCGGGCACCGCTCAAACGAACCGGGGCGCAAACCCCGCGGCTGACATACTGAACGTCATGCTCGAGCGCCTTTCGGACCGCGCAGGCGAGGTTCTGGAAAGCGCACAACGAGAGGTGCGTCGGCTCAACGAAAACGTCATCGGTACCGAGCACATCCTGCTCGGCCTGGTCGAGTACTACAGCACGAGTCGCTTCGTGGACAGGGCGCCCGAGTCGCTCAAGGTCTCCATCGAGTCTGTGCGCGAGGAGGTGGAGAAGACCATCGGTCGGGCGGGCCGCTCCCCGGCGGGCGTCCTGACGTTTCGGTACCACCACGAGGAGTCCTACTTCACCCAGCGGGCCGAAAAGTTGCTCGAGCTGTCCGTGGACGAAGCACGACAACTCGGCCGCGGCTTCATCGCCCCCGAGCATCTGCTACTCGGTCTTGTGCGCGAGGGCGAGGGCATTGGCGTCCAGGTGCTCGTCAGTCTCGGTGTCGACCTGTCCGAGGTCCGCCAGGAGGTCCTCAGTCAGCTTGGCG